>NZ_JBQCGW010000017.1:0-20831 GCF_051955275.1 Pseudobacter sp.
GACGCAAGCGACTGGGACCCGATGTATTGACAGGCGATCAGTAACCGCCATTCTGTTTTCCTATGTTTGAATTGGTATTGATCTCATCACTGGGGATGGGGAAGGCGTATGACCTGTCATCACTCCAGGGAATGGGCGCACCGGTTGGCAGATAGATACCGAAATAAGTGGCTTCTGCTTTACCAATCCTCCAGCGGCATACGTCAAACCACCAGTGACCTTCAGCAAACAGCTCCGTGTAACGCTCAAAGCGCAAAGGATTGTTGGCAAGATTGGGATCATTGGCTTTGGTAGGTGAAGTGAGGCTGGCGTAATCATACGCAGAAGGCGCGTTGTAGTCAGCTACACCGTAAGCCCTTCTGTGCACTTTGTTGATATATTCCAGAGCAGTGCCTGCTTCACCAGAATTGGCGCATGCTTCAGCATACAACAGGTAGATATCAGCCAGGCGGAGCAAATAGTAGTTGGCGCCATCTGCTGCGTTGGATTTTGCCCAAAGGTTATTGTCTATAGTAGTGAACTTCTTGAAACTCCAGCCATGGAAGTATTGCTGAATGCCGCCTCCGATACCAACGCACTTACCAACCGGCTTAACGATATCATTGTTTTTCACGGAATCCACCCAGGGTTGTAAAGCGCATACATATAAACGTGGGTCTACCGTTTTGTTGGTGCGCATATCCACAGACTGCTGCCTGTAACTGGGGTTCAGGATCAGTTTCTGGTTGGTGAGCGACTCTGCTTTTGAATTGTCGAAAGCAGGATTGGTTACCAGGTCATAGATCGGAAGATCGAAGCCGAATCGACGCAGGTTCTTATCGTGCACAAACTCATTGCAGTACCCCAGGTTATTATTCGGGCCACCTTCAATACCGTTATCCCCTAAACAACTTGGACTCCAGAGCAGGCCCTGGCTGGATGTGAGGTTCTTGTTAGGAGGGAAGTCGGCAAAGATCCCGTAGTTGGCAGGCGTTCTGTCTATATTGATCTCAAAGAGTGACTCTTCGTTGAACTCATTTTCTGGTTTGTCGTTGAAAGCTTCTTTGTATTTGCTGAAAGGCATGAGCGTTTTGCCGCTGTTCTGGATCACATCCAGCAAAGTGGTTTTGGCATTCGGCCAGTCCTGCGTGAATACATAAGCTTTTCCAAGAAGCGCTTTGGCGCTCCATTCCGTAGCCCGGCCTCTCATCACTCCTGTCCACTGTGCCCCCTTGAGCAGGTCGGCGGATCTCTTCAGGTCATCGATGATGAAGTCCCACACTTCACGTGCAGTCTTGCGCGGCTGCTGTGTTTCCTGCACATTGGTGGGGATGCTGGTGTAAATAGGAACTCCCATTTTATCGTTATTGGCGCCGTTGGCCCCAACATAGGCTTCGCCAAAGAAACATTCCAGGTTGAAATAATACCAGGCCCGAAGGAAATAGGCTTCGCCGCGCATATAATTCACCATCTGCTGCTCGGAGGCCACCATATATTTCTTTTCATAGAAATCGGCACGGTCCAGGAATGCATTCATGGTTTTAACGCCCACATATAACTGAGCCCAGAGGCCATTGGCGTAAGAGTTGGAAACACTGAGCTCATTGGCTGCGAGCTCCGTCCAGCTGAGGTCTCCGCCATAGGCCAGATCAGCGGAGTGATCGCTGCAGGCCTGCATTTTGGTCATGAGGTTAAAGCCTGCCAGGTGCTCTACGCGCCATTGCGCATAACCGGCGCCCAGCACGCCCATCAGGTCATTGATATTTTTCGGGAATTCTCCACTGCTGTAAGCGCCTCTCAGGCTCACGTTATCCGGGTCTTTTTTGCAGGCCGCCAGTGAGAGGGAACAGGTTGCTATAATCAATAATTTCTTAAACATGGCAATCATTTTAATTGGTTAGAAGGTAATGTCGAGGCCCAGTGAATAGATCCTTGCATTCGGATACCTGTAAGGCACATCGATACCCCTGGTAGTTACTGCACCACCCAGTTCCGGGTCGATCCCATTGTATTTGGTAAGTGTGAATAGATTGTATCCCATCACGTATACCCGGGCATTCTTCATTTTTACCTTCTGCAATACACTGGCAGGAAGGTTATAGCCGAGTTGAAGGGTTTTGAGTTTGAGATAGGAACCATTCTCTACAAAATAACTGTTGGCCCATGTATAGTTACGGTTAGGGTCCAGGATGAAACCAGTCTGTGTCTTTTCGCCTATCCGTGGCTGTGAGGTCAGTCCGTTGTCTCCCAGGAAACTCGCACCGAACACCTTGCTGGTAGTATTTCCATCACTGAAAGGGCTCATGGCGTAAGGCGCCACTGCATTGTAGATATCTACCCCCGCCACACCACTGAAGAGCGCCTGCAGATCGAATCCTTTGAAACCAAGATTGAGCGTGATACCATAAACAAAATCAGGGTATGGACTACCGATCACTGTTCTGTCTTTTTCATCGATCTTATTGTTACCATCGATATCAGCGAAGATGAGGTCACCGGCTTTGGCCTGCTTACCTTCCTGCTGCGGATGGTTCTTCCATTCATCATCCGTCTGATAAATGCCGGTGGCCCTGAAGCCCCAGAACTGACCAAATGGTGCGCCGGCTTTAGTGGAAGCCAGTTGCTGACCTGTCCAGATACCAAAGCTGGGAGATCCGTAGTTGTTATCGCCCGCCAGGATAGCATTGCTGTTGATATTATCCAGGTTCAGTACTTTGTTCTTGTTGAATGCGCCGGTGACGCCTACATTGAAAGTGAGTTCACCAACATTGCTGCGATACCCTGTGGCAATTTCCACACCCCTGTTCCTTACAGAACCGATATTGGTAATGAAGATGCTCACGGGCATACCAGCACTGGTTGGGATCGGCAGGTTATACAGCATGTCCTTGGTAGTCTTATCATACCAGTCCACACTTGCGTACAGTTTTCCATTCATGAATTCAGCATCCAGTCCCACGTTGGCTTCATACATGCTTTCCCATTTGATGTTGGGATTGGGAATATTCTGCTGCGTGTAGTTGAGCACAGGCACCACACCTGGTGCAAAGTTCTGTGCACTTACCAGATCGAAGGTGGAGAGGAACACATAAGAAGGAATATTGCTGTTACCCAGCACACCGTAGCTGCCGCGCAATTTCAGGAGATTGGCCTGCGGCAGCAACTGCTTCATGAAAGGCTCGTCGCTGATGCGCCAGCCCACGGAACCGGCAGGGAAAACACCGTAACGGTTGTTCGGACCAAACTTCTGGAAATTTCCATCCCTGCGGATGGAGAAGGTGGCGAAGTATTTTTTATCGAAGTCGTAACTCACACGGCCGAACAGGGATTTGATCAGGTGGTTATCATCATAACCGCCATTGGCCAGGTTGATGCGGCTGTCTGAGGTCAGCAGGAAAGCGTACGATGTGCCGCCTACTGAAGTAGCGCCTACCTGTGTACCATTGGTGATACCGGTGATCTGCTCATAACCTGCCAGTGCATTCACGGAGTGCTTACCAAAAACATGATCGAAGCTCAGTACATAGTTGCTGAAGATGGAACGGGTGGATGCATTGTTCTTGGCCAGGTTGGTGGCATTCACAGAAACCGGACCTGCGCTGTATGCTTCCTGGTAATAATTCAGCTCTTCATTATAATAGGTATAACCGAGTGTTGTTTTGAAAGTGAGATATAGAGGTAATTTGATCTCTGCATAGGCATTACCCTGCAGATTGGCCTGGATCATCTGCCTGTGCGCCGTTTCGATCTGCGCTACCAGGTTGGGGCCGGCAAATCCGGGAGGTGATTTAGCCCAGGGATTCTCCGGCGTTGTTCCATAGATCCCCATGGTTGGGATTGTGCGGAAAGGAGGATTGATGCTGAAGGCGCTTGCAGGGTTGGTGTTACGCTGCCATACGAACAGCTGCTCTCCTATCTTGATGTGGTCGCTGATCTTGATGTCCGTATTCAAACGTACCCCATACATGGCGGATTCGTTATTGCGGAAAACACCTTTCTGGTTATTGTATAGTCCGGATACAAAGTAATTGGTATTGGGCGAAGAGCCGGAAACGGAGAGGTTATAGTTCTCTTCCGTACCATTATCGAAAAGTGCTTTGGCCCAATCTGTATCAGGCAGGGTGTCTGTCTGGTTCTGCGGACCATACACCGGATCGTTGATCATTTTGCGGAAGCGGATGAATTCATCGCGACGCAGGAGTTCCATCATCCTCGGTTGTGTAACGCCATATCTTGCATTGAAGTTGATGGCAGGTTTGGCGCCGGTTCCTTTTTTAGTGGTAACGATGATCACACCACCAGCCGCGGCAGCGCCATAGATGGACGCTGCGCTCGCATCTTTCAATACATCAAAGCTGGCCACATCCGCCATATTGATATTATTACCGTCCTGGCGCACCCCGTCTACAATGTAAAGTGGCTGTGGCTGGCTCAGGGAGGCTACACCGCGGATGGTGATCTGCGAAGGAGCGCCGGGCTCGCCGGACGACTTCACTACTTCCACCCCGGCAACGCGGCCCTGGAGAGCGCCGGCCACATCGGTAACGGGCATATTCCTGATGGCTTCTCCCTTCACGGAACCGATGGCCCCGGTCACATCGCGGCGTTTCTGGGTTCCATACCCCACCACCACCACGGCATCCAGGCCCAGGTCTTTCGGTTGCAATGCTATGTTGAAAGTTGACCTGTTACGAAGGGCAAAAGCGCGTGTTTCAAATTCTACATGGGAAAAAATGAGAGAGTCTGCTGTGGAAGGAACATTGATCCGGAATTCACCGGCCTCATTGGTGCTGACACCAGCGCCTCCTTTCACCTGAACGGTAGCCCCTGCTACCGGGCTGCTCTTGTTGTCAATTACTTTTCCGGTTACAGTTTTGGTCTGCGCATGGGCAGATCCTGCACAGAGCAGGGCCATCAAAAAGCAAATAAATGCTTCTGGCAGCAATCGTGATTTTAGCATAAAAACGGCAGTTTTATTAAGGTTAATGGAGAAAGCAGGGATGCAAAACGCAGCTCCTTTCAGCTTACCTGAAACCAAAGAAAGACTCAAGTTGAGCGGATTTCAACTTATATGGATGAAGTATAGAAAATAAAGAGGGTTTAGGATAAAGATCAAGAATTAAACTATTGACAATCAATGTCTTTTTATCATATTATATTTTTCAATATATGGTTTCCCTGAGGGTAAATACCAGGTAGCGGAGGCCTATTTTATGTTCATAATAGCCTGCTCAAAGTCCTCATTCGGAAGGAGTGATTTGTTTTTGATCCTGGTTTTGTAGGTGTAAATCGTGTTTACGGAATATTCCAGGATATGAGCAATTTTTTCATTGTCGCCGATGCCCATCCGGATGAGGGCAAAGATCCTCAGATCGGTGTTCAACAGTTCATTGTCCTTGAGGTGGATCTGGTCTTCCGGTTTGAAGAGCGCATTGAACCCGTCCACAAAACCCGGAAATAGCGTCAGAAATACACGGTCAAAACTTTTAAGGAGGTCTTCTTTTTCTCTTTTTAAATTGATATTGTTCACCAGAAAACGGACATCTTCCAGTTTCCTTTCCATGATCTTCTGGTCGATGGACTTTTTGAATCGTTCGATCCGGGAGAAGAAGTCGGAGTTGTAATTGAAGAAGTAACCGATATATTCTTCTTTAATGGTATTGCTCTCCATCAGTTTCTCGTTGGCTACCTGCAGGCGTTTATGCGCTTCCATCAGGGCTTCCTGGGCCTGCTTCACTTTCCGGATCTGTTTCATGAGGGCTATTACCAATCCGATCACCGCCAGTAACAGCAGGGTGACCACGGCAGCATAAGCAATCAGTTTATTCTTTTCTTTTTCGGCGATGTTCACCCGCTCCCCTTCGATCAGGGGCAGGATGGCGCTTACCTGTACTTTACGCTGTCGGGCGCCATAGAAGGTAGCGTCCTCGATAGCGCGCTGGATGCAGGTGTAGGCGTTCTTCACATCTCCCTTTTTATAAAGGAGCGAAGCCAGGTTGAAGATGGCAGCGGTTTCGCGGGTGCTTGATCTGATATCTGCTATGGCCGACTGTATCAGCAGGGCGATGGCCGAATCATCCAGTCCTCTCTGAATATAGATATCGCTGAGGGTGGAAGCGGTTACGGCTACCTGGTGGTCAGTGAGCTCATGTTCACTTAATAACTGACGGAAGATGGCACGGGCACTTTCGTTATTGCCGGATTTGATATCCTTCAGGCCCTGATAATAACGGTTATCGAATGAACCGGGCGGCGAAAGGGAGATGGTGGAATCCATGAAGGCATTCCCTTTTTTTGTATACCCCGGGGTATAATTCACGTCTTTATCAAAATCTCCCAGGTCATAATAAAACCGGCCAAGCAGCGCATAATAGGTTGCTTTTGCCTTATCAGATAAGGTATGGATATTCACGGAGTCCAGCGTTTCCTGGGTCTCTTTGTACATGCCTGCGGAAAGAAGACTGAAGCTTACGTCTATCCGAGCCATATTGATGAGGGTATCCTTCCCCAGGGACCTGGCTATTTCATACTGCTTCTGGGCGTAGAAATAAGCCGAATCGTATTTATAAACCTTAAATGCTTCAAACAGCTGGTGGTATTGAGCGAAGAGTAATTCGGGAGATGCCGGTGAAATCGAATGCCGGATGTTGCGGATGTTTTCCTGTTTCCGGGCTTCGTACCGTTCTGATTGATGGATTACCTGGTTTAGCGTATCTAATTGAGAATGATAGTCCTGCGCAAGCAGGTTTTGGAAAAAGACAAGGGTTAACAGGCAGGCGAAAATCTGTTTCATATTACAAAGCAGTGGCAGTTCAGGTTCCTTTACGAAGATAGGAGTAAGCCGGTATAAAACAATCCCTTGCGTGCTAGAGCGGTTCTTTTTCCCAACCTGCGGTTTTTTAAACCCACCTCCCGCAGAAAAACGCATAAACAAACAAATTCTTTGCGTTTTTTTGCAGGAATTAAAAAATTTTCTCCACTTTTATGTCGTGAAAGTGCATGTTTTGTAAGTCCGTACCCTATTTCACGTATACCTCACTGTTATATTCAGTTCGTTTACCGAGTCCTATTGGATTGAGTACTATTCTTTAACAACATTAATTAAAGCTGCTTTATGGACAATCTAACGATGCAGGCAGGAACCAAATGGAAAAAAATTCCGTTTCTGCTTTGCCTGGTTTTTGCAGGTTACTTTGCAAGCGCTCAGGTTACAATCAGCGGGAAAGTAACAGATGCAAAAAAGGAAATTGTGCCAGGTATTTCTGTACAGGTGAAAAACACTTCGTACGGAACTTCTTCGGATGCAAATGGATCTTACACCCTTCAGGCGAATCTAAAACCCGGATCTTACACGATCGAATTCTCCGGTGTAGGTTTCAAGGCTATTTCAAAAACAATTCAGGTAGGCTCAGAAAGCAGGTACACTGTTGACGCAGAACTTCAGCCGGATGCCATGGGCATGGACGAAGTGATCGTAACCGGTACCAGTGCAGGAACCACCCGTAAACAACTGGGTAACTATATCAGTACCGTAAAGGCGGAAGACCTTACCAAGGGTGCAACCGGTAACGTACTGGCGGCATTGCAGGGTAAAACTGCCGGCGCGCAGATCACACAGAACTCTGGTGATCCTGCAGGCGGTATTTCCGTAAGGCTCAGAGGTATCAGCTCCATCAGCTCCGGCTCCGATCCTCTGTATATCGTGGATGGTATCATTGTAAATAACGCTACTACCCGCGTTACCAATACATCCTCCAACTACGACGGAGGTAACTTCATCGGCTCTATCGGTCAGAACCGTATGGTAGATATCAACCCCGCCGATATCGAAAGAGTGGAAGTACTGAACGGTGCAGCAGCAGCGGCTATCTACGGTTCACGCGCCAACGCCGGTGTGGTACAGATCTTCACCAAGCGCGGAAAATCCGGAGCGCCCCAGGTGAACTTCTCCACTAACGTGATGATGAACCAGCTCCGCAAAAAACTCGATGTGAACCAGTCCCCCACTAAGTTCGGACCACTGAACCTCACACAGGACGTGATCGCTACAGGCCGCAGACCAGGGACCACTATCGATACATTAGCTACATTACTCACTCCTGTTAACCGGTACGATTACCAGGATTATATTTTCCACACCGGTATCGGAACGGACAATAACGTTTCTGTAAGTGGCGGTAACGATAAAACGAAGTATTTCTTCTCCGGATCTTATTTCTACAATCAGGGTATTGTAAAGAATACAGACTTCCAGCGTTTCAGCTTCAGAAGCAATATCGACCAGACACTGAACAAATGGTTGAGCGTAAACCTCGGCCTGAACTATATCAACAGTAAAGCAAATGAGAAACCCGATGGTAACTCATTCTTCTCTCCTGTGAATTCCATTACCATTATCGGCAACTTCCACGATCTCTGGACGAGAGACCCCAACGGAAACCTGATGGCAGTTGGTGAGCGCGGCCGCGTGAATCCGGTGTCCGTGATCGAAGATTTCAAACAGCAGCAACAGACCAGCCGCGTACTATCGAACATCACTCTGAAAGCAAAGCCTTTCAAGAATTTCACACTTGATTACACGCTGGGTATCGATAACTATACGCAGAACGGAACCACTTTCATTCCCCCCTATACTTATAACGTAAACACTGCCTTCTGGGGAGGTGGCTTCCCGATCAATGATTCACTGAATGGTTACGCAAGCGCAGCGAGCAATACATTCTTCCAGATCAACCACGAGATCAACGCTACTTACACAACCAATATCACGGATGATATCGGTTCTACCACACAGTTAGGTTATTCAGTGCAATATGAAAAGAACTCATTTGTACTGGCACAGGGCAGAGGTCTTTCTCCCCTGATGCAGACAGTAAGAGGGGCAAGCACTTTGCTGACTCCCGGAGATGAAAGAAGTGAATTGTCTATTTCAGGTACTTACCTGCAACAGAACTTCCGTTACCGTAACCACCTGTTCGTGACAGGTGCCGCACGTCTGGACGGTTCTTCTGTGTTTGGTGAAGATGAGCGCAATCAGCTGTACGTAAAGGCCAGCGGTAGCTATGTAATGTCCAGCACCGACTACTGGAGCAAGCTGGGTGTTTCCAACTGGTGGGACCTGTTGAAGTTCCGTATTGCATATGGACAATCAGGAAACCTGACAGGTATCGGCGCATACCAGCGTTTTAATTTCTACTCAAGCAATGCCTTCTTAGGAAAGACATCACTGACCGGTGATCCTGTACTGGCCAACACTGCAGTAAAACCAGAACGTCAAAGCGAACTTGAAGTAGGTCTTGACTTAGGTTTCTTCAATAACAGGTTAGGCCTGCAGGCCAACTGGTACCATAAGAAAGTGAACGATCTTCTTATCAGCAGGTTCGTGGCGCCAACAACCGGTTACTCAAGCCTGTTGGATAATATCGGCTTCCTCGAGAACAATGGTATAGAGCTGGTACTGACAGCATCTCCGGTGAGGAAGAAGGATTTCGACTGGAACGTAACGGCCATCTTCAACAGGAACAGGAATAAAGTAAAAAATGTGGGCGGCGGTCTGATCCTGCTGAGCACCAACTCCGGTACCCCTGTTGCCATTATCGAAGGTCAGCCTGTGGGCGTATTCTATGGTAGTTTCTTTGCAAGGGATAACAACGGAAATCCCATCACAAATAAAGACGGCATACTTCAAATCGAGAAAGGAACACAGAACGGCACATTGTCTTACACTCCTGGCCGTAATTCAGACGGCCTTCCAACGGGCCCCACTACGCTCAGAAAGGTTATCGGTAATCCGAATCCCGACTGGACTGGTAGCCTGGTGAATGAGATCAGCTACAAGAACTTCGGTCTCCGTGTTCAGGTAGATGCTGTACAAGGCGTAGACGTATGGAATGCAGACTGGAGAACACGCCAGGGTGTAGGCAGCGGGCTGGTTGCACAGGACGAGCAGATGGGAAAACTTCCCCGTGGATATGTGAATGGCGCCTACGCTGTAGAAGAATGGAGAGTGGACGATGGCTCTTTTGTTAAACTGAGGGAAGTTTCACTCAGTTACAGGATCGGTCAGCTGAAAATGTTCAAAGACCTCACTGTGAGCCTGAGTGGCCGTAACCTTGTGTCATTCGACAACTACAAAGGTTATGATCCTGAAGTGAATGCTGCCGGACAAAGTACTGTATTGAGAGGTATAGATTTTGGCACTGTACCCATTCCAAGGACTTTCAGTTTTGGAATCCAGGCTAAATTCTAAGTATCCCCAAAAAACTATTTTATGCAAAAGGTCAATTCTAATAATATAATACTTTCCCTGCTCCTGCTTGGCGCAGCGATGACAGGGTGCAAGAAGGATTACTCCAATCCCAATGCAGCAGACGCAGGTTCTGTTTTTGAATCCGATCGTGCAGCAACCGCAGTAGCAGTGGGTGTTCAGAGACAGTACTCCACTTCCGCAGCAGGTAGCTTATACGCAATGATAAATGCAAATGGATTTGTGTCGAATGAATTCATTCTCATGAATGCCGGTAACATCGGAGAGTTACAGCTGTTCACCGGAGGCAGTTCGGTAGACGCCACTAATAACGTAACCACCAATATCTGGACGAACAGTTCAAAAGTAATGTTCGACGCAGATAACGTTCTCAGGTATGCGAATAAGATGGGTGATAAATCTTACTCTTCAGGACTGATCGGTTACACATCTATTTTCAAAGCCCTGGCTTTAGGTAATCTCGGTATGTTCTGGGAGCAGGTACCTGATACCGTAGGTGTTCAGAACGCTACTTTCATTTCAAGAATGGACGGATTCAAAAAAGCGATCCGCATTCTCGATGCAGCAATAGCAGCTTACAATGCCACCCCTATGAATACTACCATCAAGGGAAGGCTTCCGGCAGATGTTGACATCATCAATACGCTGTATGCACTGAAGGCAAGATATTCACTGTTCTCAGGTGATTATTCCACGGCTCTTACTGCTGCAAACCTGGTGGATCTCACCAAAAAGTCTGTGCTGTCTTACAACACACTTGCCCTGAACCCTGTTTTTGAATCTGCCACATCTTCCAATAACGTTTTCCAACCAGTTGACTCAACACTTGGTCTGCCTGTGTCTATTGCACCTAACCTGACTGACAAACGGATCGCCTTCCACACGAGGATTGCCGCCAGTCCAAGGTTCAGGATCAATGGATTTTATGCAGCATCCACATCATCCGTTCCCATTTACACACCGGGAGAAGTGATGCTAATCAAGGCGGAAGCATATGCAAGACAGACAACTCCTGATCTTCCATCTGCCATTGCTGAGCTCAATAAAGTGCTTACAAAAACCCCTGCCACTGATATTTATGGTGTAGGAGCTGATCTTCCTCCGTACGCAGGCGCTGTTACACAGCCGGCAGTGCTGGAAGAGATCTACCGCAACCGCAGCATCGAACTCTTCATGTCAGGAATGAGGCTGGAAGATAACCGCCGCTTCAACAGGCCTGCCGGTGAGCGCAAGCGTAACTTCTTCCCTTATCCATTCAGGGAGAGGGATAACAATACCAATACGCCTCCTGATCCTGCAGGGTAACATAATTATCATGTAAAGGCGCAAACGATCTGTTTAGGTTTTTGGTTTTGGTTGTTTTGCGCCTTTACATGTAACATTTTGCTCAAACCTTCGTCACTAATCATTCAACCAACTATCAAATTATTTTTCAAATCCAGTTTACCCATGTCTGATTTTTTGAAAGTCACAGAGTCAACCAGTAAGTATCGTCACCTCGAGGAAATGTCTATCAATGAAATCCTGGGACATATGAACGATGAGGATAAAACCGTACCGGCAGCTGTAGAGAAGTGCATCCCCCAGATCAAAAAACTGGTTGAAGCGATCTCAGACAAAATGCTGGCAGGCGGAAGATTGTTCTACATCGGTGCAGGCACCAGTGGTCGCCTGGCTGTTGTGGATGCAAGCGAATGCCCTCCTTCATTCGGCGTTCCGCAGGGACTGGTGGTAGGTATCATTGCCGGTGGCGCTCCCGCCATCCTTCAGGCTGTTGAGAATGCAGAAGACAGTAAGACCCAGGGTTGGCTGGATCTCAAAAAATATGATGTAAACGAAAATGATGTAGTGGTTGGCATCGCTGCCAGCGGCACTACCCCCTATGTGATTGAAGCATTGAAGACCTGCCGTGAGCATGGTATCGTAACGGGTTCCATCTCCAATAATGCCGGCTCACCGCTGAGCCTGGTGGCAGACTTCCCCGTTGAGTGCGTGGTAGGTCCTGAGTTTGTTACAGGCTCCACCCGCATGAAGAGCGGCACCTCGCAGAAGCTCATCCTGAATATGATCTCCACCACCGTGATGATCCAGTTAGGAAGAGTGGAAGACAATAAGATGGTGAACATGCAACTCACCAACGAAAAGCTGATCGACAGGGGCACCAAAATGATCATGGATCAGTTGAAGTGGAATGATTACGAAAAAGCGAAAGAATTGCTGCTGAAAAACGGCAGCGTGAAACGGGCCATCGAGAATGCATGAGAAGAATTTACCCTGATTTTATGCAGAAGAAATCATAAAGCCTTAAAATCAGAAAGCCATTCCAAAACGGAATGGCTTTCTGATTTTAACAGAATAACTTCTACTTATTCACCAGCTTCATCGCGCCTTCACTATACCTCGCTCCCGTATCCGGGAATTCCTTCACCAGCGCATCTATCGCCTCCAGGTCACGCTTCGTCAGCTCAACATCCACCGCGGCCGCATTCTCCAGTAAATATTTTCTTTGCTTGGTGCCGGGGATCGGAATAATATCTTCTCCCTGCGCAAGCACCCATGCCAGTGATAACTGTGCAGGTGTGATATTCTTTTCAACCGCCAATGCAGCAAATTTCTCTACCAGCTTATTATTGTTATCCGCATACTGCTCTGCAAACCTTGGCACCAACCTGCGGAAGTCATCTAAAGCCAACTGATCAACAGAAGGCAGTGTGGCTGTTACCAGACCACGCGCCAGCGGGCTGTATGGCACAAAGGTAATTCCCAATTCACGGACCGTATTCAACACCTCGTTATTTTCCACATCACGTGTAAGGATACTGTACTCACTCTGCAACGCCGTGACCGGATGCACGGCATGCGCCTTGCGGATAGATGCTGGAGACGCTTCCGAAAGCCCAAGGTACTTTACCTTTCCTTCCTTCACCAGCTCAGCCATGGCGCCAACCATTTCTTCCACGGGTACATTCACATCAACCCGATGTGCATAATAAAGGTCTATCACATCCGTATTCAGTCTCTTCAAACTCGCTTCCACAGCGGATCTCATATGTGCAACGGAGCCATCGATATAAGTGCCCTTATTATCTTCTTTCATTCTGAACCCGAACTTGGTTGCGAGGAATATTTTATTCCTGTTCGGTACCAGCACTTTCGAGATCAGTTCTTCGTTATGGCCAACGCCATATATATCTGCAGTATCCCAGAAGTTGACACCAATTTCCAAAGCTTTTTCCAGCGTGAGAATGCTCTCATCATCGTTACGAGGTCCGTACGCCATACTCATTCCCATACATCCCAGACCGATAGCAGATAACTGCTCTCCTGTTTTTCCCAATGCACGATACTTCATACAAAATATTTTGTTGATTAATAATCCCCTACTGTTTTACAGCAGGTACTGTCTTTGTATTCTTCACATCTGAACCATTGCGTATTTCTTCACTGGCGGTTTTCACCAGCTGATCACCGGGTTGAAGATTGCCGAAGATCTCTACTTTATTATCGGCTTCCCGGCCTTTCTGCACATCCACCCAAACGGCTTTTCCTGCTTCGATACGGATCACAAAAATGCGCTCAGGGGAATTTACTACAGAGGATTTAGGAACAATAAAGGTACTATCCTTTCCCGGGAATGGGATCTTCACTTCCGCGATCATCCCGGGCAACAGTTTCTTATCGTCATTGATCACATCCATCTCTACTCTTTCGGAACGCAGCCTGTCGTCAAGCGCACCGGCCTGCCGCTTGATGGCTGCTGTATAAATACGGCCAGGCAAGGCTTTCACAGAGAATTTCACTTCATGTTGTTTCTCTATGAAACCGGTATATGCCTCAGGGATCGACACACTCAAACGAAGGTGCTTCTGCTGCTGAACAGTGAACAATGGCAAAGCGGTTTTACCATTGGGGCCTACATACGTACCTGTGCTTACATTCCGGGCAGTCACCACACCCGGGAAAGGAGCGCGGATCTCAAGATAATCCTTTACGATGGCCACTTCTTTGTAAGAAGCCTTTGCAGCTTCCAGCTGTGCCAGATCTGCATCACGCCTGGCCTCTGCCTGCTCCAGATCGTTGGGAGAAATGGTTCCGGGTGTTTTGCTGGTTTCATACAGACGTTTGTACAAAGCGTTACTGGCCGTGTACAATGCCTCCTGCGATTTCAGCCTGCTGGCAGCGGCAGCAAGACGTGAATTCAGTTCCGGTGCATCCAGTGATGCGATCAGCTGTCCTTCCTTCACTTCGGATCCGATATCCGCATATAACTTGCGCACGTAGCTGTTCTCTTTGGCATAGAGATCTACGGACTGGTACGCCGTGAGCTCGCCGGGCACCTGCAGGGAGGTGGATAATTGTCCGCGCTCCAGCGGGAACACCTCAGTTGGATGCACTGCAACAACAGCGGCAGCGGGCTTTTCAGCCGTATTGCCTTCCGACGAGTTACAGCTGCTTATGGTTAAGGCACCCAGGATCAGAGAGCCTGCAATGAACAAATGCTTATGGTTGATTGCTTTCATACAAAGAAGATATATAGTGTTTACTTTCTTTATCAGATGGATCGAGAGATACAGATTGAATGGTGGTTTTCTTCATCACCCAGGCAAATACAAGTGGCAGCATCACCACGGCCGCAAAAGTGGAAGCGATCAGTCCGCCGATCACAGCCCTGGCCAGTGGCGCTGTTTGTTCACCACCATCACCGTGACCGATGGCCATCGGGATCATACCGGCCACCATCGCCACGCTGGTCATCAGGATCGGTCGCAAACGAAGCGCAGCCGCTTCCCTGGCCGCTCCCAGCGCATCACCACTTTTCCTGCGAAGCGCCTCCGCATTGGTGATCATCAGTACAGCATTGGCGATCGACACACCCACAGACATGATGATACCCATATAACTCTGCAGGTTGAGCGTTGAGCCTGTCAGCATCAGCATGCCCAACGCCCCCAGCAATACCGCGGGTACTGTAGACAACACCACAAACGACACTTTGAAGCTCTGGTAATTGGCCGCCAGCATCAGGAAGATCACCACAATGGCAATGATCAGACCTGACTCCAGGTTATCAAGTGTTTCCGTGAGTACTGCACTCATACCGATGGGTTCCACCGTCAATCCCCGGGGCAGTTCTCCCAGCGAAGCGATAGCGGCTTTTACATCTTTGGTGGCAGTACCGAGATCCCTCCCGTTGATATTGGCTGTCACCGAAATAATAGGCATGGCGCCGAGGTTATCGTTCTCGCCATAGGTTGTATCCGGCTCGATGGTGGCAACATCACTGAGAATGGGACGGGGTGTATTTCTCAGAACAGGGATCTCACCGATACTGTTCACATCCGCCATCTTATTTTCAGGAACCTGCACCTGTACTGCGTAACTCAGCCCGCTTTTTTCATCCAGCCACACGTTCTTTTCGGTATAACGACTGCTGGAAGTACTGGTGATCAACGATCTGCTTACATCCGCCACATCCACACCCAACTGCGCGGCACGCACCCTGTCTATATTCACTTTCATGGAAGGATACTTGATGCTCTGTGCGATCTGTACATCGCGCAGGTAGGACACCTGTTGAAGTTTCTCCACCATTTTGTTTGCATACTCTTCATTCACCTTTTTGTTCCGGCCGGAGATCCTCACCTCCACCGGTGTGGGAGAACCCTGGCTAAGGATCTTGTCGGTCAGTTCGATCGGCTCAAAGGACATGCGCAGGTCCGGCACTTCCGCACTGATCTTTTCGCGCATCTTTTCCTTGAGCTGATCCATGTTCACGTGATACCCTTCCTGCAGGCTCACCTGCAACACTGCTTCATGCGGACCACTCATGAAGAGGTAAATAGGACTGATTGAAAACTGTCCCGGATGCTGCCCGATATAAGCGGAAGAGATCCCGATATTCTCTTTCCCCACCAGTTCTTCCACGATCTTAGTCACTTTGATCAGCCTGTCTTCCGTTCTTTCGATCCTCGTTCCGTCCGGTGCACGTAATCTCACCTGGAACTGATTTCCGTTCACTTTCGGTAATACATCCCTTCCGATATTATTGAGCAGCAGAAACGCACCACCTATCACCAGCAGCAGGTACAATCCCACTATGGGTTTGCGCAGGGGTATCAGTCTCTCCAGGAAGCGCAGGAACCGCGCACGGAACTTTTCAAACGCACTGATCCTGCCATCGCGGTTACTGTCTTCCCTTTCAACCAACACTTTCTTCTGATCCCAGGTGTCTCCTTCTGAAGCGGGCGCTAATTCCGATGCGGCAAACTGTGCTTCATCTTCTGTCTGTCCTTTCTTTTTCTTCTTATGGTCATGCCCCTTCATCAGCCAGTTGGCCATCACAGGCACGAATGTCTGTGAGAGGATATAACTGGTGATCATCGAAAATCCTATCGCTAATGAGAGCGGTAAAAACAATGATCCCGGAATACCTTCCATACTCAGCGCCGGCGCAAACACCGCCAGGATACAGAGCAGGATCAGCAGTTTGGGAAATGCTATTTCCTTACAGGCATCCCAGATGGCAAGCGCTTTAGGCTTGCCCAAATCAAGATGCTGGTGAATATTTTCTATAGTGACCGTACTCTCGTCCACCAGGATACCGATGGCCAGCGAGAGACCGCTCAGCGTCATGATATTGATGGTCTGCCCGAACAATTGCAAAAACAATACACCGGCAATGATGGAGGTAGGAATGGTAAGGATCACGATCAGTGCTCCTCTTGCATCACCCAGGAAGAGCAGTACCATCAGACCGGTAAGAATGGCGCCGATGACACCTTCACTGATCAGGCTTTTCACGGCATTGATCACATACACGCTCTGATCGAACTCATACGTAAGATGCACGTCTTCCGGCAGCTGCGCCTGGAACTTAGGCAGGGCCGCTTTCAGCTTCTGCACCACTTCCCAGGTACTGGCATCGGCCGATTTGCCCACACTGAGATACACGGAACGCTTGCCATTCACCAATGCATAGCCTACAGTTACGTCTGCCCCATCTTCCACGGTGGCCACATCTCTCAGATAGAGATTATGCACGCCTGTTCCTTTGTAGAGCGGGATATTTTCAAAGTCCTTTACATTCTTAATGGTGGTGTTGCTCGGTGTGAGATAATTGTAATCACCGATCCGCACATTACCGGAAGGCGTGCTCTGGTTGTTCACGCGGATGGCTTCCACCAGTTGGTCCGGTGTGAGATTATGTGAACGCATCAGTTCCGGATCCGCCTTTATTACAATGGTGCGGATATTTCCACCGAAGGGCGGAGAGCCCATCAGGCCCGGGATGGAAGTGAATGCTGAACGTACATACACATTCGCCAGGTCCATCAGTTCGTTATTGGAACGGACATCGCTTCGCAGCACCAGTTGCCCTACCGGCAGGGTGCTGGCATCGAAACGCATGATGAACGGCGGCTGCGAGCCCGGCGGGAAGATAGCCTGTGCACGGTTACTGAATGCACTCAGCTCTGCCGCCGCCTGCGCCATATTGGTGCCGGGATAGAAAGAAATCTTCATCAATGTCAGCCCCTGTACATTCTTGGTTTCGATACTCTTCACACCATTCACATAGAGCAGGATATTGATATATTGTTTACCGAAATACGCTTCCATCTGCGAAGGTGTGAAACCTCCGTAAGGGTGCGAGAGATAGATCACCGGCAGGTTCATCTGTGGGAAGATGTCTACCTTGATCTTCTTCACGGCGCTGATCCCGAAGAACAGTAATCCTGCTACGATCACCAGTACCGAGATTGGTTTTCTGAGTCCGCTTCTGATTAAGCCCATATAAATAGTTCTGTTATCTGTTTAGAATTCATTCATGAACAGGTTGAGATCACCGCTGGCAGCGGCTTTCAGCAGCAGGGCCTGCCATACATTGCTGTAGGCGATATCCCTGTCTGTTTCCGCACGGTTGAGTGCATACAACGCCTGCGTAACATCCACCATATTGGTGAGGCCATTCCTGTACAGTACGGATTTCTGCAGGTAGGCATCACCGGCAGCCTTCAGCTGTACCGGCACCTCCCTGTAGTTATCCAGCGCATTGCCGATACGTGTTTCTGAAAGGGCCAACTGCGCTTTGAACTGCTGATCGGCCAGTTCATACTCGCTTTGCAATGCCTGCGAAATATATTTCTGAGAACTAACCTGCTGGTGTATGCGCAATGGCGTTGTCAGATTCCATACCATCCCTACACCAAACAGGTAATTGTAGCGCGTAGGCTCCACTCCGTTGAAATAATCTTTGGAGTACAGGTGAAGGTTCTGATCGAGGATCCCATAATTGTTATGGAAACCAGAGCCTCTTCCCTGGAATACACTGAAAAGCGTAAACGTGGGATAGTTGAACTTTCTTAGCCAGGTGGCCTGGTGATCACTCAGGTCGATCCGCTTGCGGTACAGATCCAGCACTGGATGCAGCTGTGTGGCAGGCTGCTCGTACAGGGCAGCGGGAATGCGGGCGATGAAGAGCGTATCCAGGGTGAACTCACGGGCAGGCACTCCGAGGAACCTCGCCAGGATATTGCCCTGTTCCTGTTCCACATCTTTTGCCCGCGTGAGCGCCATCCGTGCATTGCTCACTTCTGCATTGGCCAGTGAAGAGTCCACACCGGCATTGAGGCCATTGCGTGCTCTCACCAGCACCACTTCGCGGATCTGGAGGGCGCGATCCAGGTTGCGTTGCCAGGAACCTGTCAGCCTTTGTGCGGCCAGCAGGTTGAGGTAAGCGCCCACCACGCGGATGCTGTGCTGGAATTTCTCCTGCTGCAGATCGCTCTCGTCGCGGGCCAGTGTGGCCTTTGATACTTCGATCTTTTCCTTTGCCCTGCCAAAACTGAAGAAATCCCAGCTTAGGTTGGCGAGGTAAAGTGCTCCGAAAGCAGCATTGTAATTCTGTGAACTGAGGGCGGGACCGCCGGAGGCAGCCGAAAGGCCACGTAATCCATACAGCGGGCCGGTCTGGCCGTTCACAGTTCCGTAATCCTGCTGGAAACTGAGGCTCAGGTCCGGCAGGTATTCTTTCTTCGATTGCTGCACCGTGGCTCCGGAAGCTTTGGCATACTGCTCCTTCGCCCGGATGGTGCCGTAATTTGTGATGGCTGTCTGAACAGCATCTTTAAGCGTAAGCGTCTGTGCCATTGTACCCGTTACGCTGAAAAGCGCGAGGGCAACTCCGGCCAGCTTCATCAGGTGTTTTGCTGACATGCGTTGAAACAATTGGTTGTGAAGATCTGCAGACAGGGATTGGCAGATAAGACAATACAATCCACTGATCCTGCGGGATCGCGTTTTCTGTTTACACAATAAATGGATGCAAGGATGGCAAGATGCTCTTCACGCTATGCTGCAGCAACGCTGTATACCTGCTTCAGGAGGAGTCAGGAAACTGCAGTAACGGTTTGTGGCGCCGGCGTGTTTTAAAAGGTAAAATTAAGGAGGTTAACTTGCTTATCAGTTGAACTTTTCAAACAATAAGTTATAAAAATCAAACAAGAACCTGTTCTGCCCTGAAAATATTCGGACTTACACCTGTTTGTTTTTTGAAAAAATTAGTGAAATAAGCAGGATGCTCATAGCCCAGGCTATAAGCCACTTCAGATACATTCCATTTGGTATGTATCAGTAATGCTTTGGCTTCCTTGGTGATGCGCTCTGCAATATGCTCTGTAGTTGTCTTGCCCGTTACCTCCTTCACTGCCCTGTTAAGGTGGTTGGCATGTATATTCATATGCTTCGCATAGTCACTCGCCGTTTTGAGAATGAGCACATGGTCCTGCGTATCGATAGGGAACTGACGTTCCAGCAATTCAATGAACAATGCCGTGATGCGGGTGGCCGCATTGGGATGCGAGTACGTGATATTCCCCCGCTGCGTTTTCATGGCCTCATGAAGCAGCAGGTTCACATAATTTCTTAAGACGTCATATTTGTGGATGTACTCGGATTCAATCTCAGTCAGCATCCTGGTAAAGATATCATGATAGAAGCCCTTCTGGGTTTCGTTCACAAACATCACCGGCTCACTCCCGATCCTGAACATGGGAGAATCCTGTAAACTGTCTGTACGGGAAATAAAATCCTGTGTGAACAAAGTGAAGAAACCATGCTGCTTTTCGGAAATGGCTTCCCAACTGTAAGGGATATTGGGATTGGAGAAAAGTAATGCATCCCTATCGATCAGAATGCTCTTGTCTGCATAATGCAAAATCCCCTGCCCTATCACCAGCGATATCTTGTAGTAGTCGCGGCGGTTATAAGGCGTTGCAGCCTTGCAGCCGAGATCCTGACGTCTGAATACATTGATCTGCCCGAGCGCATGACGGGGGATGCCATTACCCCATACTGCAGGCGAGTAAACAATATTGTTGCGCTGGTGGAATTCCTGGATCGATTCACTTTTCGGCATATTCCAAAATTATGGAATTCAAACAATTCAATTGTTAATATTTGGTTACTGTAGTGAGTAGTCAGGTTTTTGGCCCGAGCGCCCGGGGGGGCGGGGGCAGGGGGCCAACACGTTTATTTAATAAAAACTAAAGGACCCCCAAGAAAAACAAAACAACCCAAGAATTGTTAA
>NZ_JBQCGW010000018.1:0-48631 GCF_051955275.1 Pseudobacter sp.
GAGCACTTCAACCGTATTATTTTTATCGATCTCCACCCTGAATGGCAATGCGGCATTCTTTGCCACTTCAAAATAAGCTTCACCAGTAACAGTTACTTTTCTTTCATTACCTGAAAACGCGGTGGGATAAGTGATGGAAGAAGCGGCATTCAGCCATACATTGGTACCATCCGGCAATACCAGCTGGAACTGCCGGCCCCTGGGCGTGGTCATTGTATTAAAGGCAACGGCCCCGGCCGCTCCTTTTGCATCGTACACCAGCTGGCCATCAGTGATGGTGACCGATGTATTTCCCTGGGTGGCAATCACTCCATTATTCAGGCTGTCCAGTACTACCGTTCTTCCATCAGAAAGAGTAAGAACTGCGCCACTGGTTCCTGGTTCGATGCTTGTATTTTCCACGATCTGCGGGGCAGGCTGCTTGCGTGGCATCAGCCACCATCCTGCAATACAGGCGGTCACAACCGCAGCAGCGGCAGCAACCCATTTCAAGTAATGGATACGTGCAGGTTTCCTGTCTTCCGCGAACATGGCGGTGAGCAATCGCTGCGACATATCCTCCGGCATTGCTGCATCTGGCGTATACTGCTGCCAGGCATCCTGCAATAACGCTTTCAATGGCTCGTCGTTGCCGGACATATTGATCCAGGCGGCCAGTTCCTCCTTTTCTTCAGGAGTACAGGCATCGTCGAAAAATCGTTGTACCAGGTATTGTACCCGTTCTGTTGGCATGTTAGTTGGTTTTCCTGTAAAGACGACTAACGGCAAACAAAACAGGCCTGGTTGAAAACAGGATTTTTTTTATTTTATTTTCTGGAGACTGTCCAGCAGGAAGTATAAGCCGCCTATTAACAAGGCGTTAGCCGTGGTATGGAAATGTTGACGGATGATGCGGAGCGCATCGATCATATGGTTCTTGACCGTTGAAGCAGAGATATTCAGTTCCGCTGCGATCTCTTCATACTTCAATCCTTTTTCGCGGCTCAGCGTGAAAACAAGCTTTTGCTGCGGAGTCAGTTTGGCAACTGCCAGTTGCAGCTGCTCCTGCACCTCTTTTGCAGCCAGCAGATCTTCCGTGGTTGAGCGGGAAGCCGGGGCATCGGATGCCAGCTTAGACAGGATCAGCGTTTCTTTGGCCATCCGCCTGAACTGTGTGATACACTGGTTCTGCGCCATCCTGAACAGATAACTGCTGAAATTATCGATCTCAGTCAGCGAAACCCTGTTCCGCCACAGTTTCATGAAAATATCCTGGATCACATCTTCCGTTGCCTCCGGTGACTGGGTGAGGCGCATCAGGAAACTGAACAGCTTATGCCGATTCTGCATGAAAAGCTCTGCAAATGCGGCTTGTCCGCCACCGGCAGCCAGCTGCAACAATTCAGTTTCATTATGTGATTGAAAGGCCGACAATTAATAGCTATCAGATTAAAATAAAAGAGGAAAGGCAGGAATGGTAATAATTGATCTGCGATCAAAAATATCATAAAGGAAAGGGCTTCCAAAATCTTTTTAACCAGCCCTCTGTTTAAAGGCATAATATTTATGCGTACATCAGACCTGAGGACTGGCTTTCCTGCCATGCTTCCCGGCTAAAAAATCATCACCTGATGGCAAAAGGGAATATATATATCGGTACATCGGGCTGGCATTACAAACACTGGAAAGGGACTTTTTATCCTGATAATATAAAGCCTGATGAGCAATTTGCTTTTTACGCTGAGCATTTCAGTACGGTAGAGATCAACAATTCATTTTACAAATTGCCGGAACCGGGAACATTTACAGCCTGGCGCAGATCAGCTCCCCGGAATTTCCTGTTTGCCGTTAAAGCCAGCCGTTATATCACCCATATGGTCAAACTGAAAGCAAACAGGCAGAGCTTTGATAAATTCTTTTCGCGTGTTGTTAAACTGGAAGAAAAACTAGGCCCCATACTCTTTCAATTGCCTCCCCGATGGAAAGTGAATACGGAACGTCTGGCAACTTTCCTCAGCCAGTTGCCAACCGGCCACCGGTATACATTTGAATTCCGGGACCATACCTGGTATACCCGGGAAGTCCTGGACCTTTTAAAAAAATGGAATTGTGCTTTCTGCATCTATCACCTGGAAAGACATCTTTCCCCTCTTGAAGTAACGGCCGATTTTGTATATATCCGTTTGCATGGCCCCGGGAATAAATATCAGGGAAGCTATAGTAGCAGGGCATTGAGCACCTGGGCTGCACGCTGTAAAAAATGGTTGCAGCAAAAGAAAGATGTTTATATATACTTTGATAACGACCAGGCAGGATATGCAACCAAAGACGCCTTATTACTGGCAAAAAAGATCAACGAATAAATCAGCTGGTACGCATTGAGCGTGGAAGAACCTTCACATGCAGAAATACAGGTATATGGCCAGTAACTTCTACATCAACATTGATTTCGCCTGTACCCCCTGCTGGCCTTTGATTGGTGTGTTATCTATCAATCACTAAAACTTACAACTATGGCAGGTAGAGGAGATAACAACAAGCATGGCAGTGCCGGGCGTGGAGCTGCCAATCAAAGTAATCAGGCCTTCACAGGTCAGAAAAAAACGCCAAAGAGTAATCATGGCAGGCAAACAGGAGGCAAGCCTTCAGAGCCACAGCCAAAGCAGCATGATCCATCTGCTCACCGTGATGCTTTCAGAAAAAAAGCTAATGACAGGCAAGAGATCTGGTAATTCCCGATGTTAATCGTTCAATGGTTTGGCGCACTGCGATCTGACAGACACCACACAGTGCCGCCAAACCATCATTTTAAATACCGTCACATGCAATACCTGTACGTCCTTTCACGGTTAATGGCAATAACCGGATCGCTCATTTTCCTTATTACGCTTCATGCAGCTGCGCAGCGCGGTCTTCCTCCGAAAAAGAAAACAAGGTCAACGCTGGTTACAAAATACCCGCAGCACCTTGACTTCCTTCCCGATATGGTAAAGCTTCTGAAAGTGCCCGATGGTTGGGAAGTGAAAGTGGCAGCCTCCGGACTCGGCCGTCCGCGAATGATGTATACAGGTCCGCAAGGGCAGATATACGTTACCAGACGTGACGCTGGCGATGTACTGATGCTGAAAGACGATAATGGGGACCATGTTTTTGACCAGTTGAAAACTGTGCTTTACCCTTTCAAAGGTGTTCACGGCATCACCATCCGGAACGGATGGATTTACCTCGCCAACAATACTGAATTGAGGCGATACAAAATTCAGCCGGATGGTATGTTTGGTGAACAACAGGTTTTGATAAACGATCTTCCCAGTGGCGGCCAGCATCCTAACCGGACCATCGAATTCGGCCCTGACGGCTATCTCTATATTTCTGTAGGTACATTGTGTAACGACTGCAAGGAAGCAGATAAAGAAACCGCCACCATCCTGCAGGTTGATACCGCAACCTGGAAAAGAAAAATATATGCAAGTGGCCTGAGAAACACAATCGGATTTGATTTTCATCCTGTGACCGGCGCCCTGTGGGGTGTCGACAATGGTGGTGACGGAAAAGGGAACAGGTGGCCACCGGAAGAAGTCAACCATATTGTTGAAGGAGGTAATTACGGTTACCCATTCGCGTATGGGAAAAAAGAAGTGGACCAGTCCCGGGAAGACCCTCCCGGAGACACCAAAGAACAATGGGTAAAGAACACGCAGCCTTCCATACTTGAACTGACTGCACATATGGCTCCTATCGGATTTACCTTTCTTGATTCATCCTCCGGCGCTCCCCGGGATTATTATGGCGATGGACTTGTTTGCTGGCATGGCTCCTGGAACCGAAGCAAGCCTGTGGGCTTTAAAGTACAGCGAATAAAATTCAATAATGGCATAGCCACAGGAGCAGATGACTTCCTTACCGGATTTCTGAAACCAGGCTTCCTTTTCTTCAAAAGAAAGGCCAGGTTTGGAAGACCCGCCGGAGTATTGGCCAGTCCTGATGGAGCGATCTATATCTCTGATGATGCCAATGGTGTTATCTATGCTGTAACCAGAAAAAAATAACCGATGAACAATGTTGTAAAATACATTCTTGCTGTTACCATAGTTTCGACGACAGCCTTTCTTTATAGCTGTATTGCTACCCGGCCAACAGAGCGCATAGAATTCAATGCACCGGATGCCTATCCGGAAGGCATTGCCTATGATTCTCTTCGTCAGCAATATTTTGTTTCTTCTGCCCGCACTGGCAATATCGGCAAGGTATCTCCGGCGGGGATGTATTCACTCGTACACTCAGACACAGGATTGAAATCAACCTATGGCATGAAAGTGCATCCAGGTGGAAAAGAATTATACGTATGCGCAGGCGATGCCAATTACAGCAAATACACTTCTCCCGGTACACGCAAAAAAATGGCAAGGCTGATCATCCTCGATATCGCTTCAGGCAAAAAAATAAAGGATATCGATCTTTCACAATTAGTCCCCGGGCCACATTTCCCCAACGATCTCACGTTTGACAACCAGGGAAATTGTTATATCACCGATAGCTACGCGCACGCTGTTTATAAAGTTACACCTGACGGCAATGCGTCTGTATTTGCCCAAAGCCCGCTGTTTGTCACTGAAGGTATCGGCATCAATGGAATTGCCTTTCACTCTTCAGGCTTTCTGATTGTGGACAATTCAAGTACGGGAGGATTGTATAAAGTGGACCTGGCAGCACCTTCACGGGTTTCAAAAATACAGGTCAACCAGTTCTTTGTAGGCGCCGATGGCCTTGTATTTAAAGATACGGCTACGCTTGTGATGGTGGTGAACATGAATAACGATAAGATCTATCAGCTAACCTCCAATGATAACTGGAACAGCGCAGAGATGAAAGCAACCACATTGATCGCAGACCGGTTTACGTATCCTTCCACCGCCACATTGCAACAAAATAATGTGTGGGTGATGAATGCAAAGTTCAATGAACTGACAGACAGCAATGGCGTACCCAGTAAAACTTTCGCCATTCAGAAAGCAGTTTTCAAGCCCATTCCGAAAGCGTTGAGGAAATAAGAGAACTAATGAGCCAGATACCGCTTCAAATATTCCGCCGTCCTGCTCTTCTTATCCGCCGCCACTTTTTCCGGCGCACCCGTCACTACCACTTTCCCGCCTTCCTCTCCCGCACCTGGCCCGATATCGATCACCCAATCACTTCCGGCAATCACACGCATATCATGCTCCACTGCTATTACCGTATTACCCTGGTCCACCAGCTTGTTTAGCTGCGCCATCAGCTTCTCCACATCGGAAGGATGCAATCCTGTAGTAGGCTCATCCAGCACATACAATGTATTTCCATGTTGTGTGCGCTGCAGCTCTGTAGCAAGTTTGATGCGTTGCGCTTCGCCACCCGATAACTCTGTAGCCGGTTGCCCCAGCCTGATATAACCAAGCCCAACCTGCTGCACTACATCCAGCGCCCGTGAGATAGCCGGTTCACTGCCGAAAAACTCAATGGCTTCATCAACCGTCATGTTCAGCACAGCTGCAATATTCCTTTCTTTATACTTTACTTCAAGCGTCTGCGGATTATATCTTGTACCTGCACAGGTAGGACATGGCGCATACACACTTGGAAGGAACATCAGCTCTACCATTACAAAACCTTCGCCCTCGCAATGAGGGCAACGGCCTTTCGCCACATTGAAGGAAAATCGTCCGGCATCATATTTCCGCTTTTTTGCAAGTGGCGTGGCTGCAAAAAGTTTACGAATATGATCAAACAAACCGGTATAAGTTGCCAGGTTTGAACGGGGTGTACGGCCAATGGGTTTCTGATCCACCTGCACCATTCGTTTGATAAACTGCATACCCTCACTGATCCTGCCTTTGGTAGCGATCAGCTGGGAAGGTTCAGCAGGGCCGGCCTCTTCCTCTGCCACAATATTTAATTCCTGACCAAGTTCTGCAGCCACCAGCTCCACCAATGCCTGACTGATCAGGCTGCTCTTACCCGATCCTGATATTCCGGTTACACTGGTGAACACACCAAGCGGCAAGGATACATCCAATCCCTGAAGATTATTTCTGGTGATGCCTTCCAGCTTCAACCAGGCAGCAGCTGTTCTGTTTGTATTACGCTGCTCCTTTCGTTCTTCAAAAATGTATTCCCTTGTTTTCGAGTCTTTCACTTTCTTCAATCCTTCAGGTGGCCCACTGTATAGAATATTTCCACCATGCTGACCTGCCAGCGGCCCTACGTCCACAATCCAGTCTGCATGCCGGATCACATCGATCTCATGTTCCACTACAAAAAGTGAATTTCCACCTGCCTTCAACCTGTCGAGCGCCCGCAGTAAGGCTTCCGTGTCCGCGGGGTGCAGACCGGCGGATGGCTCGTCCAGCACATATACCACGCCAAACAAATTGGAACGCACCTGCGTGGCCAGCCGGAGGCGTTGTAATTCGCCGGGCGACAGTGTGGGCGTACTTCTTTCCAGTGTGAGATAACCTAATCCGAGATCCAGCATCACACTGAGCCGCGCCACCAGGTCCTGCGCTATGCGGGCTGCCACCATCGCTTTTTCAGGATGCTCATCATGGGCTTTCTGCCTGCCGATGGCAGGATCGCTGAAGATTTTATGGAGCCGTGCAAGAGGCAGCCGCGACATTTCCGTTATATCCATCCCTGCAAACTTCACCGACAATGATTCTTTCCGCAGGCGCCTGCCTCTGCAAACCGGGCATTCACTGCTCAGCATGAACTGCATCACCCGCTTCTTCATCTGTGCACTCTGCGTATTGGCGAAAGTCTGCATTACATGCCGCTTCGCGCTGCTGAATGTACCCATATAACTGGGCTCCATCTTGCTTTTCAGGGCACGTTTCATTTCCTGCGCTGTAAACCCGGAATACACGGGCACTACAGGCTGCTCTTCTGTAAACAGGATCCAGTCGCGGTCCTTTTTGGGAAGTTCCCGCCACGGAATATCCACATCATAACCGAGTGTCATCAGGATCTCGCGGAGATTCTGCCCGCCCCAGGCCGTAGGCCAGGCGGCGATAGCGCGCTCACGGATAGTAAGCGAATCATCGGGAACCATTGACCGCTCCGTTACTTCATATACCTGCCCAAGACCATGACAGTTCGGGCAAGCCCCTTCGGGCGTATTGGGAGAAAAAGCTTCCGCATAAATGATAGACTGTCCTTCCGGGTAATCGCCGGCGCGGGAATATAACATCCTCAAGAGATTGCTCAGGGTAGTCACGCTCCCAACAGACGATCTTACGGAAACAGCGCCACGCTGCTGTTGCAGGGCAATGGCAGGCGGCAGCCCCTCGATATCATCCACCGCTGGATTTCCCATCTGGTGAAACAATCGCCTTGCATATGGCGACACTGATTCAAGGTAACGCCGCTGCGCTTCCGCATAGAGGGTGCCAAAGGCCAGGGAGGATTTGCCGGAACCCGACACACCGGTGAATACCACCAGGGCGTCCCTCGGGATCTCCAGGCTTACGTTTTTGAGATTATGCTCGCGGGCGCCGGTTACACGCACAAAACCATTGATGCCGGTCTGGCTGTTCTGTTTGGATCGATCCATAAAAAGTGGTGACCACAAAGATTATGCCTTTACAACAGTTGACCGCATCCGTATGTTATGGATTTTTTTATTCGGAAAAAGCTTATTTCCTTTGACAACAACTAGCTAACACAATGGCAGAAAACCGGGAAGTCACGATATACGATATTGCCAAACACCTTAAGATCTCTGCCGCCACCGTGAGCAGGGGTTTGAAAAACAGCTCTTCTGTCAGTAAGGCTACCCGGAAAAGGATTGCTGAAGTAGCGGAAGAACTGGGTTACCAGTCCAACACCTTTGCCAGCAGCCTCCGCAGCAAGAGCACCCACACCCTCGGCGTGCTGGTGCCACGTCTCAACAGTTATTTCATGTCCTCCGTGCTGGCAGGAATGGAAAATGCAGCCAACAGACATGGCTACAACCTCATCATCGCACAATCCCTGGAAGATGCGGAAAAAGAAAAACAGAACGCCGCCACCATGTTCAACAAACGGGTTGACGGATTGCTGATCTCTCTTTCTTACGACACGCAGGACATCAATCACCTGGAACCATTTTTCAAACGCAATATCCCGGTGGTGTTCTTCGACCGTGTGCATCCGCACCCGAGCAGCACTTCCGTAGTGATCGATAATTTCGGAGCTGCTTACAACGTTACCAAACACCTGATAGATCAGGGCTGCCAACGCATCATGCACCTTGGCGGTAACGTACTGAGGAATGTTTACAAGGAACGTTTCGAAGGTTACCGGCAAGCGCTGAAAGACAACCATATCCCCTTCAACGACAAACTGCATTTCGTAAGCAACCTTACGGAAAAAGATGGCGCAGTTGCAGCCAGTCATATTCTCAGCCTTCCTCCTGCAAAACGCCCCGACGCTGTATTCTCAGCCAACGACACTGCTGCAGTGTACTGCATGATCGCACTGAAATCAGCCGGACTTCGCATACCCGTAGACGTTGGTTTTGCCGGCTTCAACAATGACCCTGTCAGCAAAGTGATAGAGCCCAATCTCACCACGGTGGATTATGCAGGCGACTCCGTCGGCAACACAGCCGTCACCAATCTCATCAATCACCTCAAAGGTGTAAGCAATCTCTACAGCACCAATACCATCACATTAAGAGCCGATATGATCATCAGGGCTTCTTCTTTAAAAATAAATCCTGAGCAATAAAAAATGGCCGCCGGAAACCGACAGCCATTATTGCCATGCTTATGAGAAGAGTTCCCGCTTACTGGTAGTTGGGATTTTGATACTTTGCCTTTTCTTCTGCCGATAATTCCATACCATCCAACTGCACCTGCGGGATCGGGCGGAGATAGTGGGTTGGCAGGATCGTTCTGGTAATAGTCTGTGGCGTATGACTTCCATAGGTAGCCGGGGCGATCTCGTAAGTACCTGCCAGTTCATTCCATTTCTGTGTACGCACCAGGTCGAACCAGCGGTGTCCCTCTCCGAAATACTCACGTGAGCGCTCCGCCAGAATATAATTGATATCGATAGTTGCCGGAGTGGCAGCCATCAGGGCCGCGCTGTTATCGGCAACAAATGCAGCATTGTTCTTATTGGAAAATTTCCACTTGCCTGCCCTGGCACGTATTACGTTGATCAGTTCCCTCGCACTCTTGCCGGCTACGGTGGTTGCGCCTTTTACCGCTGCTTCCGCTGCGATGAAGTAGAGCTCTGAGAATTTTGCGATTTTAAATGGACGGGTGCTGGTAGCATTTGGCTGCCCCAGACCTGTTCCATTGTCCGTGCGGTATACACCGAGCTTCCAGAGGCCGGGAAAAACGATCCGGCTGATGGCGCGTGGCGTTACCACAAAATCAGCACGGCCCGGTAATACCCCCGCCCCAACATTATTGGAGGTTTTACCAGGGAAGGTGGCGCCCGCAGGATATACGATACCCGGGGCTAAGGTCTCATCTTCCAGGAAGCTCAGGATGGGCTGACCAGGGGTAACAGGCAACTCATTCGCATTGTACAGGACCGTATTGGTTGTTCCGCCTTTGGGCCAGTTGCCACGGTAGACCGTAGAGAATGTGCCATCATAGCGGGAGTCAAGCGTCTTGTCAGCAAATGTATTGGTGAGCGCGCCAATAGTGGGGGCCATACGGGTGTAAGGACGTCCCAGGGCCTGCGATGCCTCACGTTGAACAGAGCTCACGGCTGCACCGGTTCCATCTGCATTCGGAGCGCTTCTGATCACGGTATAATTCCAGTTGACCATCCAGGCGGCGGAGTTGCGGCCATTGCCTGCTTCTCCATCAAAACACGCGAGACATGCACCGTTGTAAAACTCGCTTTCCTGCGTATGGTCAGCATACAGGATCATCTCCTTGTTACGGTCGTTGCCGCCCACATGCAGGTCATAAAAGGTGGTTTCCATGCCAAACGGACCGGGATTGTCTATTGCTTCTGCAGCAACATCATACGCTTTCTGGAAATACCAGGCGGCATCATGACCATCAGGATCCGTTCTGTTAGTGGCAGGATAAGTAGGGATATTGCCCGGGTTCTGCAACCACCAGCCATAAGTCAGGTAAGCCTTTGCCAGGTAAAGGCGGGCCGCCGTTTTAGTAACGCCGCCGGTAACCCTGGGTGTGGCAGGCAATTCATTCACAGCCTGGATAAGATCCGGAAACACCGCTTTGGTATACACTTCCGGCACTGTATTACGGACAGATTTTCTCGATGGCGCTGTATTGAATTTCAGTTCGCCCGCGCCCAGGTCTAACGGCACGCCTCCGAAAGTCTGTACCAGCAGGAAATAATCAAAGGCGCGAAAGAATCTCGCTTCAGCGATCAATGCGGTTGAGATGGTCCCCACCGCCCCGGCATTCTCGATAATACCGCTGGCCGTATTGATATTCGCAAAAGCCGTTCCCCATAGAACATCAGAGCGGCTGCTCGACGCCGTTAGATTTCCCACTCCACTGTAATCTACATCCTTGAAGTTGGCATCGGCACTTTGCGCATAAGTATATTCATCGGTCCCTGTTTCAAGGCTGTTATAATAATAAGGTTGCCCGTACAGGAAGCGGAGATGTGCGTATTGAGAGGTGATACCACCCTGCACGCCCTTCTCTGTTTTAAAGAAATCAGGCACATAAAAGCTGCGGGGTTGCTCTTCCAGGATCTTGCTGCATCCTGTTGACACCAGTGTTGCACTGGCTGATATGATGAGTGATCGAATAATCAGATGTTTCATATGCTAAAGATTTAAAAGGTCAGGTTAACGCCTACAATATAGTTGCGGGTGGCAGGCGTGTTGTAACCTACCGTAAGGATGCGCCTCAGGTTCTGACTGAGGTTCACCGATGCATTTTCGTTTCCGAAAGAGTTGGTCTCAGGATCCATACCGGACTCTTTGTGGAATGGCGAGAACATGACGAACGGATTCTGTGCCGTGAAATACATTCTCAGTTTGAAAGGAGAATTTTTCAGCAGGTACTTGTTGAAATCGTAGCCCAGTGTAATGGTGCGGATCTTCAGGAAAGAACCGTCGAAATAACTGAGCGTACTGCCGTATTTTGGATTGTCATTGGCAATGATACCGCCGGGCTTGGGATACTTTGCATCCGTATTCTCCGGGGTCCAGTAATCCACTTTGATATTGTTACGGCGTCCCGTCAGCAGATTCAGGTAACCGTTGGAACCATGAATGGTACTGAAGAGAATGCCGCCGCTTCTGAAGAAACCAACAACACCCAGGTCAAAGCCCTTGTAAGCAACACGTGTATTGAAGCCACCCTGGAAATCAGGGTCCACATCCATGATCTGCCTGTCTGCAGGTCCGATGGCCCTGTCAGGCGCTCCATCCTGTTTGAACCCGCCGGTATATTTCACTTTGATCATGCCCACATTGCCGCCAGGCTCCAGGGTACTGAGGTAAGGATCGCCCTGCTGCCAGAGGCCGACCTTTTCAAAATCAAAAATGGAATTGATATTGTGACCAACAAAGTACCAGTTGATCTCATCACGGCTTTGACCGGAAGCAAGCGAAACAAGTTTATTCCTGTTCAGGTAAAAGTTACCACCTACACTGAGATCCCAACCATTGGCATTATCAAGCACAATACCGTTCAAAGCCAGTTCGAATCCTTTGTTCTCCGTTGATCCTATATTGGCTGTATAACCTGTTACACCTGAGGTTGGAGGAAGATCAAGACCAAGCAACACATCCTCTGTTCTGGTGATATAATATTCGATGGTACCGGAGATCCTGTTCTTGAGAATGGAAAAGTCCACACCAAAATTCCAGGTCTTGGAGAACTCCCAACCCAGATCAGCATTGGGCAACTGGCTCACGAACAAACCCGTTGAATAACTGCTGGGGCCGAAGTTGTAAGGCCTCGTATCCAGCCTTCCGAGCGTTGCATAAGGAGCGATGGCCTGGTTGGATGTTTGCCCGTACCCGGCACGCAGCTTCAGGCTATTGACCAGCGAAACACCCTGCATGAATGATTCATTGGAAACATTCCAGCCCACTGATACCGCAGGATAGGTATGCCACTGATGCCCTTTTGCCAGCCTCGAAGAAGCATCCGAGCGCACGGTTGCAGAAATCATATACCGGTTGTCATAGCCATACATCACGCGGCCCATACCGGACATCAGTCCCCAGAGCTGGTAATCCTGGAGCGCCGGATCGATGGTGAGCTGACCACCTGCATGCCCCAGGTTGTAGAACTGGAAGGCATCCGCAGGGATATCGCGCGCCGCCATGTTAGACCTGTTGTATTTCTGCTGCTCTACTGAGTAGAGGGCCACTGCATTGATGGAGTGTTTGCCGATATTACGATCGTAAGAAAGAATGTTTTCAACTACATAATGGTAGGTGGTTCTGTTGTCAACGGAAGCGGATGAAGCAGTATTCGGATTAAGTGCATCGCCCACACCTGCACCTGTATAGGCGCCATTGTTGGTCTGTACATAATCCAGCCCCAGGTTCACCCTGTACTTCAGCCCGTTGAGGAAAGGGGCCTTCACTTCGGCATAGAGAGAGTTGTAGGAAGCGAGACCGCGTGTTTCATTCAGCCACTGGTCATTGTCCTTCAGTTTTTTCACAACGTCTTTCGTGTAAATGAACTGGTTATCCGCAGACATCCGGATGCCTCTTCTCAAGGTCCCGTCAGTATTGTAGGGAGATGAAATGGGCGTCATGCTCAATGTATTGTACAGGCCCACCTGGTTACCTTCCGTGATATTGTGGTTATTATAGGTGGTGAACCCTACTTTCAGGTATTTGCCGATCTGCTGATCCAGCGAGCCTCTCAGCGAATAGCGTTTATACAGCTGCGTTGGTACCACGCCTTTGTTGTTGTGATAACCCGCACCGAAATTATAAGTGCCGGTCTCACTGCCACCTGAAATGCTTATATTATGGTCTGTGACGATGCCCGTCTGATAGAAGAGGTCCTGCCAGTCTGTATTCACATCATCAGCCTCATCCTGGCCATTCACGTAAAGTCCTGCCGCTTTGCGGAGTGCCACAAACTCAGGCCCGTTCATCATCGGGTATTTTGCAAAGACCTCCTGCGTGCCAACATACCCGTTGTAGCTGACACGTGCAGGTCTTCTTAATCCTTTATCGGTAGAGATCATCAGCACGCCGTTGGCGCCGCGTGAACCATAGATGGCTGTTGACGATGCATCTTTCAGCACATCTATTCCTTTGATATCATTGGGGTTGATATCCGCCAGGGAACCGATGAACGGAATCCCGTCAAGCACAATGAGCGGATTGTTATCAGCGCTGAGAGAGCGGGTACCGCGGATGCGGATCTGCATCACGGCGCCGGGCCTGGTTGAAGTCTGCGCAATGTCCACACCGGCGATGCGCCCCTGCAATGCCTGAGACACGTTTGGAGACGGCACTTCGCGCATTTTATTGCCGTTGATGGATGCCACCGAGCCGGTCACAGCTTCCCTCCGTTGTGTACCGTACCCTACTACTATCACTTCATTCAGATCACCGGTCAGCGGGGTGAGTTGTACATTTATGATATTACCATCACCTACAGTGATTTCCCTTGTTCTGAAGTTAACGCTGGATACAACCAGTACAGCGCCTTTGGCGGCAACAATGGAGAAGCTGCCATCTTCAGCGGTATTGGAGCCGGCAGAACTTCCTCTTACCATTACGGAAGCGCCTGCCACGGGCTCCCCGGTGCTGCTGGTGACCTTGCCCCGTATGGTATTCTGGGCAAACACCGCTGTTCCCGCGAAACAACTGAGCAGCAACAGCAGCATCCTTGCAGTCAGGTTATCCCGCAACGACCTTGGTAGGATAAGTTTTTTTCGGTTTTCTGTTTTTTTCATATGCATCGTTTTGGTTGTGGACAAGTGTGAATGATGTATTTAATTCTTGAAAAACAGCGAATGAAGATTACCAATGTGGCGATACAGAGCAATGAGAAAAGAGGGAAATGCCATTCCGGCAACTGGGAATACGCCGGTACAACAGGCGGAAAATGGCGCGCATGTAAGGAAAGCAGGTTGTTCCATAAAGCAGTTCTTGGTAGAATTTTCAATCGTTTTGCAGATAATCTGGATTATCCGCAAACCGAATTTAGGTAAAAAATTCAAAAAAGCAACCGATTGCATTTTTTTATTGCAAAAACTTGCTTTTTCGCAGTAGTTTATTTCCAGGCATGACAACCCTTCTCTTTAAAATGCCCATAAAACGCCTCATACAGCGTTAAAAAACAAATTACTCCAGTTTGATTTTTTTTACGATCTTCAGCAACCGATTGCATTTATTTGGCTGTTCAGGTGTAAAAAATGCCTCTGAATGACCGGAAATGAAACCGGTAAGAACTCAACCCATCACCCATGACAGCAGAGAGCAAAAGAACAGCGATTGTAACCGGGGGAGGCTCCGGCCTGGGCCTGGCCATTGCCCGGAAATTTGTACAGAACGGCATCCAGACCATCATTGCAGGAAGGAATAAAGAGAAATTACTCACCGCACAACAACAACTCGGACCACTCTGTAAGATCCTGCCCTGCGATCTCTCCAGCCTGGAGTTGATACCCGCATTCGTGGAGCAGGTCATCGAACAATCCGGACATATAGATATCCTGGTGAACAACGCAGGTATCAATATGAAGAAAGATTTCACAGAGGTGACCGACCAGGATTTCCAGCAGGTGATCCTCACCAATCTTATTTCAGTATTTGCACTCAGCCGCGAAGTAGTAAAACATATGTTGCCCCGGCAATCCGGCTGCATCATCAATATCAGTTCCATGGCTGCCCAGTATGGCATTCCGAAAGTGATCGCCTACTCCGCCAGCAAAACCGCCATCGAAGGCATGACCCGCGCCATGGCCGTAGAGCTCTCTCCAAAAGGAATCCGCGTGAACGCAATTGCTCCCGGTTTCATATATTCGGAGATGACAGCCAAAGCGCTGGACAGTGATCCCGACAGGAAAGCAAAAGTTTTCAGTCGCACACCAATGGGCAGTATGGGACATCCCGGAGATATCGGCGAAGCCGCCTACTTCCTGGCAAGCGATGCCGCCAGGTTCATAACCGGGGTAGTACTGCCGGTGGACGGAGGCAACAGCATTGGTTTCTAGCCGAACGACAAAGCCATTATGAAAAAAATACTCTTCCTGCTTTTCGCATTGCAGACAGGCGCCGTTTTACAGGCACAGGTAAAACTGCCAAGGCTGATCCGTGACAGCATGATCCTGCAACGAGATGATACCGTTCAACTCTGGGGATGGGCATCCACCCACGAAAAAGTAACAGCCCGCTTCAATGGAAAACAATACAGGACAAACGCTGACACCAAAGGCAACTGGTCAATCAAATTGCCACCCACTCCCGCCGGAGGCCCCTATACCATTGACATAACAGGAAAAAACAAAATCAGCATCAGGGAAGTGCTTTTCGGTGATGTCTGGTTTTGCAGCGGTCAATCCAATATGGTGCACCAACTGAATATTCATGATGTCACCTATGCAAAAGATATTGCCGGTGCCAGGTTCCCGCAGATCCGGCAGTTCCTGGTACCAGCACAGTATAACCTGGAAGGGCCGCAAAAAGACCTCTCTAACGGCCACTGGCAACCGGCCATCGGCGATGCAGTCCGCCCGTTTTCTGCCGTTGCTTTTTTCTTCGCAAAGAAATTGTATGAGAAATACAAAGTGCCCATCGGCATCATCAATGCCAGTGTAGGCGGCACACCGGTGGAAGCCTGGACCAGCGAAGCCGGACTTTCCGGGTTTCCATCCATGCTAAATACTATACTGAAAAACAAAGACACAGCTTATATCAACTCCATCCTTCGTCAACAGGCAGACAACAGAACAGCACTTCCCGCAGACGCAGGACTGAACACCTCTCCCAAATGGTTTGACCCATCCTGTATTCCCCGCGGCTGGCGCAATATCAATATTCCCGGCTATTGGGAAGACCAGGGCCTCAAAGACCTTAACGGCGTGGTATGGTACCGCCGCGAAATCGAATTGCCCCCATCCATGGCAAACAACCCTGCCCGTGTATTCCTTGGCAGAATTGTAGACGCCGATGAACTGTATATCAACGGCGTTCGCGTAGGAAACACCACTTATATGTATCCGCAACGCCGGTACACTGTCCCCGCAGGAATCCTGAAAGCCGGTAAGAATATTTTTGTGGTCCGGGTGACCAACAATTACGGCAAAGGAGGCTTCGTGCCGGATAAACCTTATTGCATTTTTGCTGGTAAAGACACTATTGACCTGAAAGGCGACTGGCAATACAAAGTAGGTGTAGCATTTAAACCAAATACAGGAAATATCCCGGGCATCAACTTCCAGAAGCAACCCTCCGCATTATTCAATGCCATGGTAGCTCCCATCATTCCTTACAGGATCAAAGGTTTCTGCTGGTACCAGGGAGAAAGCAATGAAGGTCAACCAGACCTGTATGGAAATCTGATGCATGCTCAGGTCAACGACTGGCGTACACAATGGGCACAGGGCCAACTCCCCTTTCTCTTTGTGCAACTGCCCGGCTTCATGGACTACAATTATTTTCCCACCGAAAGCAACTGGGCATTATTGCGTGAAGCACAGCTTCACAGCTTGCGCATACCCAATACCGGTATGGCGGTAGCCATCGATCTTGGCGAGTGGAACGATATCCATCCTGATAATAAAAAAGATGTGGGAGAACGCCTGGCCTTATCAGCCATGAAAGTAGCGTACAAAGAAGACATCATATATTCCGGCCCCATCTACGATTCATATACGATCAAAGGCAACGCCATCACCATTTACTTCAAACACACCGGCAGCGGGCTGGTCACCAATGACGGGGAACCGCTATCAGATTTTGCAATTGCCGGTGCAGACAAAAAGTTCGTATGGGCCCGCACCCGGATCGAAGGGAATACCGTTATTGTATGGAGTGATGAAATAACGGCTCCGGAATATGTCCGTTATGCGTGGTCCGACAATCCCGTCAACCCTAACCTCTTCAACAAAGAAGGATTACCAGCGTCACCATTCAGGACTGACCACTGATACTGCGTTTCCGCCTTACCAGTTTCTCCAGTTCCACGGCAATGAATACAATGGATGACGCCACCATCACAATCAAAAACTCTTTCAGGCTTAATGCCTCCGTATGAAACACGGGTTGTAAGAAAGGAACATATGTAATTACGAACTGAAGCAACAATCCTATCAGCACAGAAGTGATCAGCGGTTTATTGCTGAACAATCCTATTTCAAACAGAGAGCGGTTCTCCGACCTGATTGCCAGCACATGTCCCATCTGGCAAAGACAGAGCACATTGAAAACGATGGTTTGCCAGTGCAGGTCATGCTCTATCGCCCAGGCCTGCAAACCCAGTGCTATAGCGGCCATCAGCATACCCACCCAGATCATATGCAGGCCACGGCCATTTGAAAAAACACTTTCCTGGGGCGGGCGCGGAGGGCGGTTCATGATATCCTTCTCTGCTTTTTCAAACGATAAGGATATCGCGGGCAAGCCGTCAGACACCAGGTTGATCCATAAGATATGAATGGGAAGCAAAGGGATCGGCATGCCCAGGATGGGCCCGAGCAACAAGGTCCATAACTCCCCGGAATTGGTGGTCATCAGGTATTTGATGAACTTGAGAATATTATCGTAGATCCTCCTTCCTTCGCGGATGGCTTTTACAATGGTAGAGAAATTATCATCCAGCAGGATCATATGTGCGGCTTCCTTCGACACATCGGTTCCGGTAATACCCATGGCAATTCCAATATTGGCGCGCTTGAGTGAAGGTGCATCGTTCACACCATCTCCTGTCATCGCAACATAATGCCCTTTCTCCTGTAATGCTTTTACGATCTGTAATTTCTGCTCAGGCGATACACGTGCATACACTTTTATCTTTTCCACTTTTGAAAGAAATTCATCTTCTTTCATTCCTCCCAGTTCCTGCCCGGTAACCACCAGGTCATCTTCCCTGCCCAGTATACCGATCCGCTCCGCGATGGTCTTAGCGGTCAGTTGGTGATCCCCGGTGATCATCACGGGCACGATCCCCGCCGTTTTACACTGCTGCACGGCCTCGAACACTTCTTCCCTCGGTGGATCGATGATGCCTGCCAGCCCCAGGAACTGCAATCCGGATTCATGGGTTTCTGTATCCGGTTTCTCAGGCAATGTATCCCAGTATTGAAAGGCAAAGCCCAGCACACGATGCCCGTTGGCAGCCATGGTATCCACCTGTTGCTGTAAAAGGTCCATGTGGAGGTTCTCACAGCGCTGCAGCAGGATATCCGGCGCACCTTTCGTGAACGAAATTATTTTGCCTTCATGTTCGTGAAAAGTGGTCATCAGTTTACGGTCAGAATCAAAAGCGATCTCTGCCTTACGCGGCCATTCGTCTGCATTGATCTGTTGCTCAATGGCCACCTCCATCAGGGCCACTTCAGTACTGTCTCCTTTTATATTTTTGTCTGCATCGGTATCCGCATCATTATTCAGGGCAAAAGCCTGCAGCAATAATTTCCCATTTGGCTTTTCAATGAAACCCGCAATATCTTTCCGTGCATACAGTTCTCCTTCCACATAGATGTCCTCAACATGCATCTTGTTCTTTGTAAGTGTACCTGTTTTATCGGTACAGATATAAGTAACCGAGCCCAGGGTTTCCACTGCCGGCAGTTTCCTTATCAGGCTGTTGAATTTGATCAGTCTTTTTGCAGCCAGCGCCAGTGAAATAGTGATCACTGCAGGCAACGCTTCGGGGATAGCAGCCACAGCCAGTGAAATACTGGTCAGCACCATTTTCACCAGGTCTTCTCCGCGCAGCCAGCCTGTAACAAAGAATGCCACGCAGAGGAACAGCACCAGCAGGGATAACTTTTTTCCGAAAGAGGCCATCCGCTGTTGCAGGGGTGTCATGGACTCCTCTTCCTGCAGCATTTTTGCAATACGGCCCAGCTCGGTTTGCATTCCGGTGGCTACAACTACTGCTGTACCCCGGCCATAAGCAACGAATGTTCCTTTGAAAGCAAGATTGGTCCTGTCGCCCACCGGAATATCATCTCCCGGTAAAGCATCCACGCTTTTGTCCACCGCCTGGGATTCTCCCGTGAGGGCAGCTTCTTCAATCTTAAGATTTACGGATTCGATCATCCGGACGTCGGCAGGCACTGCATTACCGGCTTCCAGCATGATCACATCACCGGGCACCAGTTCTGTGGCGGGTAATATGGAATTGCTTCCGTTCCGCAATACTTTGGCCTGGGTCACCGACATTTGCTTCAGTGCCTCCATGGCCTTCTCCGCGCGGTACTCCTGGAAGAACCCGATAATGGCATTCAGCACAACAATGATGATAATTACGATGGTGTCAGACAGCTCACCAATAACACCGGATATGACCGCCGCAGCCAGCAATATCAGGATCATCACATCCTTGAACTGCGCCAGCAGCATTTTTGCAATACTTTTCTTTTTGCCCTCCTGCAGTTCATTCGGGCCGAATTCCTGCAATTTTGCCTCAGCATCCGCTGTACTCAATCCTGTGTTCTTCGTCTGCAATTTTTCAAGTGTCTCTTCTATGCTTAGTTGGTGCCACTTCATTTTACATCCGGTTATTGGTACTCTGTAAAGTTAACAAAGATGGGGCTGACCGGTAAATCCGGAAAAGAGAGGAGGTTCTTACCCCATTCGGGGAGTGATGGGAGAGCTGGATCGCACCAGACAATGTATGGGCAATAAGTAGCATGTGCCCGGTAATCAGCGAAAGCAAAATGGGGCTACCTTTTTGGCAGCCCCATGCTTTTTCACGCTCAATTTATTGTGCCAGTACCGGCAGATGATTTTCTATTTCCTTCCTGTGTTGCTCATATTGTTTAGGCAATTTCAGATTCGATCCCAGTTCATCCAGTGGCTCATCCACCGTAAATCCGGGATTATCGGTTGCAATTTCAAACAGTACGCCACCGGGTTCCCTGAAGTATAATGAGAAGAAATAATCACGGTCGATCTTGGGAGTGATCTGCAATCCTTTGCTCACTACCTTATCCCTGAACTTCATCAGGATGCTGTCATCAGCCACCCTGAATGCCACATGGTGGTTGGTTCCGGCTGCATTGTACCCGGGTTGTCCGTCAGGCAGCTCCAGCAGATCGATAACTCCTGCACTCTCTACCGCATCCGTAACATAACGATACCGGTTACCCTCCTGCGCCTGCAAACGATATCCGAAAATATCAGTGAGCACAGCGGCTGTAGCATCGATCTTTCTCAAGGAAAGCGTTGTACTGTGAAATCCTTTAGTGGCAATGTCAGCTTTTACATCGGCTGTTTCCCAGGCTTGCCTGTTATCGGCAGTCTTTGGTTCCAGCAATGTCAGGTTAAGACCATCAGGATCCGAAAAAGAGATAAACGGCTCTCCGAATCTTTCACCTTCATCCGTAATGGTTATGTTAAAGCCCGCCAGGCGTTCTTTCCAGGCCTTCAGACTATTCGAAGGAACTGCATAACTGATCTCAGTGGCCATGCCTGCTCCTGCGCGACCCTGGCTCATGCTTTCCCAGGGGAAGAATGTAAGGATAGTGCCGGGAGTGCCGTTTTCATTCCCATAATAAAAGTGATAAGTACCGGGATCATCAAAGTTCACTGTCTTTTTCACCAGTCTCAATCCAAGCACTTTCGTGTAGAAATCCAGGTTACGCTGGGCATTGGCGGCGATGGCGGTTATATGGTGGAGGCCAAGAATTTGTTCAGTCATTGTGATATGTTTTATTGGTGATCATTTAATTTGATATCACAAAATTCAGATCCGGCGGCATTTTCACCAATGACATACATTAAGAATTTCTCTTAATCTACATTAAGTGGTAAAAAGGAAAAGGCCGGATAGAAATCCAGCCAGTTATTTTCTTCCATTAATCCTATGAAAAACTATAATAGAGTATTCTAACAGTATGCCAATCCTGAAACCCTTGCCAGGACTGGATTCCACAAAACTCAACTTCTCCCAACCGTCCCAATTCCGGAATATTTTTCCATTTTCAGGAATCCGTTCCCGAAGTGAGTTCCATTTTATCGGGGAGCAGTCGCTCGCCGGAGGCTGGCAAATAGAAGTCACTCGCGGGGGACGCGAGCGACTGGGCCCTGCAAAATAAAAGGGGGCTAACCTTGGTCGCCCCCTTTTAAACACTCGTGTAAAGAGAAACTATTTCTTATCCAGTGCATCGCTCAACCTTCCGGCAACATCCTGCAGGTGCAGGCGTGTAGCCTGGTTAGGAGCAGTTGCAATGGCAGCTTTGATTTCAGCTTGCAGGCTGCGTGCATGACCTTTCAGCAGGGAGTAGGCGTCAGAGATCTTGGCGCCACCACCGGCAGGCATCATGCCTGGCATTCCCTGTGCAGGAGCAGCAGGAGCAGGAGCAACAATGCCGATCAGTGCATCAACATATCCTTTTTGCAGCATACGGCGCTGAGGATCGATGGCTTTATGCGAAGCCAGTTCACTCCAGATACCTTTCTTCAGATCACTGAGCATTTCAGTGGAAGTGTAGGCAGCAGCACCTTTGGTTGCTTCAAACATATCGAGCTTTCCGAGCGTGGCAGGGTTCATCAGACGCTGCGCAACACCTACCTGGATAGATGCCAGCTGGGTACCGGGGTTCACACCCGTAACACCCAGCAGTTTATAATCCAGCAACCAGGAAGGAGTGGTGAACAGTTGATCCTGCAGGAAGCTCATCGCTTCTTTCTGACGGGCTTTGGTTGTGAACTCATACACATCACCACCTTGCTCGATGGTTTTAGGTGTTGTTTCAATACCACCGATGTTTTTCACAACGTGGCCCATATACCTTTGGTATTGTCCAACTACTTCTTTATAAAGAGTGGACAGGTTGGAATAATCTTCATTGGCTTCTTTGGTCCACTCAGGAATTCCTGCCAGTACGCGTTTCAGGTTCTTGATGCCATAAGTGCTTGCCTTCATGGCATTGTCTCCCAGGTCTTCGCTCTGGCAACGTGGATCATCACGGTCCATTTCTGTACCAAACCAGAGACGCTTGTTGGCAGTCAGTCTTTCAATGATCCATTTGTTAGACCATGTTGCTTCATCAGCAGCGGTCTTGAACTCAGGTTTCCATTTGTAACCCCACTCGATAGCCCAGATATCATACTCACCAATGCGTGGGAAGATGCCTTTTTCAGAGATATTATCTTCAGGTTGTGCAATGTAGTTGAAACGTGCATAGTCCATGATAGATGGAGTATGTCCATTAGCTTCAACCCATGCCTTGTTACGCAGGTTCTCTACAGGAACTGTAGAAGAAGAACCGAAGTTGTGGCGCAGACCTAATGTATGGCCAACCTCATGAGAAGAAACGAAACGGATCAGTTGCCCCATCAGTTCGTCATCGAATTGCATTTTGCGTGCTTTAGGATCGATGGGTGCTGCCTGGATCATGTACCAGTTGCGCACCAGGCTCATTACGTTATGATACCAGTTTACGTGCGTTTCCATGATCTCACCGCTGCGGGGATCGTGTACGTGAGGGCCGCTCGCATTTGGAATATCAGAAGGTTTGTAAACGATCACGTTGTGACGTGCATCTTCTACGCTCCAGGTTGAGTCGTTCTTGGGAGCTTCCAGTGCGTAGATGGCATTTTTGAAACCAGCTTTCTCGAAAGCAACCTGCCAGTCATTCACACCCTGGATCAGGTAAGAAACCCATTTTTTGGGAGTAGCAGGATCGATATAATAAACGATCGGATGCTGAGGCTCTACCAGCTCTCCCCTTTTGTATTTTTCAACGTCTTCGGGTTTTGGCTCAAGCTTCCAGCGTGTGATCATGGTTACTCTTTTCACACCTTGAGGGTTTGCATCGAAATCGGTATAACCGGTAGCGAAGTAACCAACACGGGGATCGAAATGACGTGCTTTCATGGGAACCTTGGGAAGCAGTACCAGTGAGCTGTTGAGCTCAAAAGTAGCAGGGCCTGAAGCACCACCGCCTGGTGCCATGCCAGGCATCATGCCACCACCGCTGGTCTTCACGTAAGTTTTTACGGTCTTGATCTCAACGTTGGATGGGAAAGATTTCACTTCAGCAATATAAGAAGCGCCCGGGTTCATGGAAGAGAGGCCCAGCGCACGCTTTGCAGAAGCTTCAAAGAAAAGGATATCATTGTCGCCAGCCAGGTACTCGGTCACATCGATAACCACTGTACCTTTTTCTTTATTGATGGCTTTGATATCGAATGCTGCAGAAATTGGTTGCAGGTTGGAGTTGATCACAGACCTGTACATACCGTTCTCTGTAGTATCAGCGCTATACTCGGTATAGGAGATAGACTTCAGGAAAAGACGATCATCTGGTCCTTTTTCAAACCTGATCACGCTTTCATTGATCTGGTCGCCACCATAACCCATCATCTGGGCACGGCCACCAGCGGCTGATTTGGAGATACGGCTCACCACCAGTACATCACGGGTGATCAGTGAATCGGGGATCTCGAAGTAATAACGGTCATCCTGTTTGTGAACAGTGAACATGCCTGGTCTGGTTACAGCCTTGGATGTGATCACTTCACTGTAGGGTTTGGGGCCTGCTTTAGGAGCGCCACCACGGTTCATCATGCCGGGCATATTGGTCATGCCGCCGGTCATTGGCTTTTTTGTGGTGTCAGCAGGTTGCGGAGCCGGGGAGGGTGCCTTTTTCCGCTGGGCGATGCTTGCCGACGCGAGAAGAAGTCCGGCACTCATCAGAAAAATTGTTTTACGCATTCTGAGTTCTTGTTTTAATAGCCATGAAAATATGAGAATATGTGTCAAGTCGGTTTTTTACTATGCAAACCCTCTCATTTATTGGATAAGCCTGACTAACGAGCGTTCAAAATGATGAACGGTTTCAATAAAAAACTCTTGCTGACACTACACTTAGAAGACCTTTTGCAAGGTTTATTGTAATCAGGTTGAAAATTTCTTGTACTTACTTATCAAGACCCACATCCATCCCCCATATTACCTTTTCCGCACAATACAGATTGGTTTTGCAGATGTGGCAGCACCCTTTTACCTTTGCCCCGTGAAAAGGTGTGTTCTTCACATATTACTCCTGGTGCTGATTGGGCAGTTCACCAATATGGTGCAGCTGGTCAAGTTGCCCAAACTGTTCGAGCACCTGCAGGAACACAAGGCGCTCAACCCGGAAGTAGGTATGCTACAATATCTCGCCATGCACTACTGGGGCGAAGATTTCAATGATGATGACGATGAGAAAGACATGCAACTGCCTTTCAAAAAATACGACATCAACCTCTTCTCTTTCCTTTTCATCTCCACCAATAAGATTGCAGTAGTAACGCCGCATAACTGGGCCGTTGAAAAAGATTTCAATATTGAAAAGCCCGAATTCTATTTCAATCCTGCCGGACAATCCCTCTTCCGTCCTCCGAGAGCATAATGTTCCCTCCCGTCTTTACAGCTATAACGCTGTCTGAAACCCACTGCCATCAAGGCATATGGCTAATCATTCGTGCATCATAGACTCTTACATTATGCTTAACAGGATAATAAAATTTTCTGTCAGGAACAAACTGGCAATTGCAGTATTCATATTGGTATGGGTTGTGTATGGATCCTACCAGCTCACCCAATTACCTATCGACGCAGTACCGGATATCACCAATAACCAGGTGCAGGTGATCACCACTGCTCCCGCACTGGGCGCAGAAGATGTTGAAAGGCTGATCACTTTCCCCATAGAGCTCGCCGTAAGCAATGTACCCGGTGTTAAAGAAAGCCGGAGCTTATCGAGATTCGGCCTGTCGCTGATCTCTATCGTTTTTGACGATGAGGTGGATATCTACTGGGCCCGGCAACAGGTCACAGAAAGACTTTCGCAGGTAGAAATCAATGAAAACGCCAACACACCTTCCCTGGCCCCTGTTACAACCGGCCTTGGAGAGATCTATCAATACGTACTGAGGGTTGAGAAAGGATATGAATCCACTTACTCTTTGTCGGACCTCCGCACCATCCAGGACTGGTCAGTCAAACGCCAGCTGCTGGGAACTCCCGGCGTGGCAGATGTTTCCACTTTCGGAGGTATTCTGAAACAATATGAAGTGGCCGTTAACCCTGCCAGGCTGAAAGCCATGAACATCAGCATCTCCGATGTATTTGCAGCCCTGAAAAGAAATAACCAGAATACCGGCGGCGCTTATATCGAAAAAGGTCCCGCTGTTCTCTTCATAAGAAGTGTAGGCCTCACCAGGTCAGTGGCCGATATCAACAAGATTGTGGTGAAGGTCAACAATGGCGCTCCAGTCCTCATCAGTCATGTAGCTGAGGTAAGACCAGGATCGGCAGTACGTTATGGCGCGCTCACCATGGCAGGACAGGGAGAAGTGTGCGGAGGCATCGTGATGATGATCAAAGGAGGCAATTCCTCCCAGGTGATCGAAACCGTGAAGGAGCGCATCACAGAGATCCAGAAAACACTGCCAGAAGGACTGGTGATCGAGCCCTTCCTCGACAGAACAAAAATGGTGAACAACGCTATTGGCACCGTTGAGCACAACCTGCTGGAAGGCGCACTGATAGTTGTATTGGTGCTGGTACTTTTCCTCGGCAACCTGCGTGCCGGACTGATCGTGGCATCGGTGATCCCATTGTCGATGCTCTTTGCCGTTGCCATGATGAACACATTCGGTGTCAGTGGCAACCTGATGAGCCTGGGCGCGCTCGACTTCGGCCTGATCGTAGATGGAGCTGTGATCATTGTGGAAGCCATCCTCCACTATATTCACTCTTCCAAAAAATTTGCGCACACCAGAAACATCTCTCAAACGGAATTGAATGATGCTGTTTCTTCCTCCGCTTCGCGAATGATGAATGCGGCAGTGTTCGGGCAGATCATCATCCTGATCGTTTACCTGCCGATCCTTTCACTCACAGGGATCGAAGGAAAGATGTTCAAGCCGATGGCGCAAACCGTTGCCTTCGCCATCCTGGGCGCCTTCATCTTATCGCTTACTTATGTACCGATGATCAGTTCTTTGCTGATCAGCAAAAAGATTCCGCATAAACTGAACCTGTCTGAAAGGATCATGGATAAGGCTGCTGTATTCTATCAAAGTATTCTCAGGCGCGTACTGCATGTAAGAAGACTGGTAGTAGCCGCCACCTTCCTGCTTTTCGCCCTGGCTGTATTCATGTTCACCCGCATGGGAGGCGAATTCATTCCGCAACTGGAAGAAGGTGATTTTGCAGTGGAAACCAGATTGCTGGTGGGCACCAACCTCTCCACCACCGTTGAAGCCATCAACCGCATATCGGATACACTCAAAGCAAGATACCCCGAAGTAGAGAAGATCGTTTCCCGCATCGGCAGTGCAGAGATCCCAACTGATCCCATGCCCATCGAAGGTGGTGATATGATCATTGTATTGAAAGACAAAAAGAAATGGACCAGTGCCAAAGGCTTTGCCGAACTCGCCGATAAAATGTCTGCCACAGCACAGGAAGTAGTGCCCGGGGTTACTACCGGATTTCAGTACCCGGTACAGATGCGCTTCAATGAACTGATGACAGGAGCCAAGCAGGACGTGGTTTGCAAGATCTTCGGAGAGGACCTGGAAAAACTGGCCACCTATGCCGGCGAACTGGGTAGTATCGCAAAAACTGTGGATGGCACGGCAGACTGGTATATTGAAACCGTTACCGGCATGCCGCAGATAGTGATAGATTTCAACAGGGATGAGATCTCCAAATACGGACTCGATATCGGGAACATCAATACCACCATCAACTCGGCATTTGCAGGCGCCGCTGCCGGAAAAATCTATGAAGGTGAGAAAAGCTTCGACCTCACTGTCCGTGTGGGTGATGAAGGAAGAAGGAATATCGAGCATGTGAGAAACCTTCAGGTAACTACCGCAACCGGCTTGCAGATCCCCCTGCACCAGGTTGCCAGCATCCAGGAAATAGAAGGCCCCAATCAGATCCAACGAGAGAACACCAGACGCCGCATTATTGTTGGATTCAACGTGCGCGGCAGGGACGTACAATCCATTGTGGAGGAGTTGCAAACCAAAGTGGGCAAAGGCCTGAAAATGGAACCGGGTTATACCGTCAGTTATGGCGGTGCTTTTGAAAACCTGCAACAGGCCAGGAAACGATTGAGTGTTGCGGTGCCCGTAGCGCTGCTGCTGATCTTCGCCATGTTGTATTTTGCATTTTCATCCTTCAAGGAAAGTATCCTCATCTATACTGCTATTCCTCTTTCAGCCATCGGCGGCGTGTTTGCCCTCGCCATGCGGGATATGCCTTTCAGCATCTCGGCAGGTGTAGGGTTCATTGCCTTATTTGGTGTGGCCGTTTTGAATGGGATCGTACTGATCTCTGAATTCAACCGCATCAAAAAAGAAGGACAGATCACTGATACACTTCAATTGATTCTCACAGGTACAAAGAACAGACTCAGACCTGTATTGATGACAGCCGCTGTGGCGTCCCTCGGATTCTTACCGATGGCCATGAGTAATGGCGCAGGTGCCGAGGTGCAGCGGCCACTGGCAACCGTAGTGATAGGGGGATTGATCTCCGCCACCTTCCTTACGCTTTTCGTATTGCCTGCATTGTACCTTTTATTCAATCGCTCAACTGTAAAACGAATGAAGAAACCTGTAGCGGCAGTACTGCTCTGCCTGGGTCTTGCTACTGCTGCAACAGCACAGCAAAGCACTTACAAACCGGTGAGCCTGCAGCAATCCCTGCAGCTGGCAACCCGCAACAACCTGCAGCTGCAAGGCAGCAGGTTGCAACAGCAGGCCGCTGAAAAACTCACCAGATCAGGGTTTGACCCCGCCAAGACACAATTTTCAGGAGACTATGGACGCGTGAACAGCGCATATAACGATACCCGTTTCGGCATCAACCAGACCATCAGTTTCCCGGCTGTATATAAGAATCAATCTAAAATCCTGAAGACGGATTTTCAGATCGCGCAACAGGATACGAGGCTCACTGAACTTGAACTGCAGGCGCAGGTACGTGGAATTTTCTTTGAATATATTTCCATGATGAAGCGGCAAACCCTGCTTCAGTATGCCGATAGTATTTACAGTTTGTTTGAATCAAAATCAAACAAGCGCTTTGAAAGTGGCGCTGCCAATATCCTGGAAAAAACAGCAGCGGAAACACAAAGGCAACAGATCAGCATGCAGCTGCGCCTGCTGCAGACGGATATGGCAATAGCGCTGCGCCGTTTCAATTTCCTGTTGCAGGACTCCACTGCATATATTCCCGAATCAACTGACTCAAAGTTCCAGGAACCTTTACTGGCAGATGATGCAACTGTCAGCGAACTTCCCGCTTTTGTAAAGGCTAACCTCATAGCAGGTAATGAATACAACCGTTATCAGTTGGAGCGCTCAAAGCAATTACCCGATATCACCCTTGGTTATAATAACCAGAGCTTACAGGGTATGCAGAATATCGGTGGCAGGGAAGTATTCTACAACAGCAGCCATCGTTTCAGTTATGTAAGCGCCGGTATCAGCCTGCCACTGTTTTATGGCGCGCAGGCCGCCAGGGCCAGGGCCGCAAAACTGGCCTGGGAGTCCGGAGCAAGACAGGCATTACAGGTGGAAGAGCAGCTCAAGACAGAACTCCGCATTGCAAAACAGGAGGTATCAAAATTCGGAGAAACCCTGAAGTATTACGAAACCAGCGGACTGAAGAATGCGGCATTAATGATCAGCACAGCAGATCAGCAGTTCCAGGCCGGAGACATCGATTATCTGCAATGGGTGATCCTTGTGAACCAGGCAATAGGTATTCAAAACGAATACATCAATCATCTCAACGGATACAACCAGGCTGCTATTCAATTACACAAACTGAACAACAAATAAGCTTACAATGAAACAATTCATATACAGCTGCATCGCTGTGCTGTTACTGACAGCCTGCGGCGGAAACAACAGCAAGGAAAGCCAAATTACTGCGGCTGCGGATTCCACAGCTGCAGAGGAACAAACAGTGTTGCTCACTGCCCAGCAAAAAAGCAGTACAGGCATTGAAGTAGGCCTGCCGCAATTTGAAAATATCAGCAGTACCATTGCCTTGCAGGGTATCGTGGATGTGCCGCCTCAGAATACGGTAAAGCTCAGTTTCCCGCTGGGAGGTTATATCAGGTCTACCAGCATGCTTCCAGGCAAGGCCGTAAAAAAAGGACAGGTGCTCGCTTATATTGAAGACATGCAGTTCATTCAGCTGCAACAGGATTACCTCACCGCTAAAACGAATTTTGAATTATTTGAGAAGGAGTTTGAAAGACAGCGCACACTGAATTCCACAAAAGCCAGCAGCGACAAGGTTTTTCAACAGGCAAAAACAGATATGGACCGAGAGCATATCCTCATCAATTCCCTGGCGGAAAAACTGAAATTACTGGGCATCGATCCTGGCAATCTCAATCCCGGAAATATCCGTAAAGAAGTAGCGGTGATCTCTCCTGTCAATGGCTTCGTTTCAAAGATCAATATCAGCATCGGGAAATATACGGCTCCTACTGATGTGCTTTTTGAGCTCATCGACCCATCCGATCTTCACCTGGCGCTGAGGGTATTTGAAAAGGATCTTCCCAAAATTTCCGTTGGCGCTAAAGTATCCGCTTACAGCAATAACAACCCTGAAAAGAAATATACGGCCAGCGTGATCCTGGTTAACAGAACCTTTGATGAGAACAGGACCACGGAAATACATTGCCATTTCGATAAATATTCTGCGGATCTCGTTCCCGGCATGTTCATGAACGGAGACCTGTCCGTTGAAAATGTGAAAAGCCTTGTTGTGCCGGAAGACGCAGTGGTGCGCTGGGCCAACAAGCATTATGTGTTTGTTGAATCGGCCAGTGACCAGTTCACCATGACGGAAGTAAAACCCGGCATCACAGCTGGCAACAAGCAACAGATAGAGAGTAAGAATATTACCCCGGATACCAAACTGGTATTGAAAAACGCTTTTGCACTGCTCATGAAATTGAAGAATGCAGAGAAAGAATAAAACTGACCGGTGCAGCAATGGCTTATGAGAAAAACCAAAGGCGTCTCCGGGGTAACCGGAGGCGCCTTCTTCATTATTGCTTCCATTTTAATGCGCCAGCAGCAAATGGTTTCCTGCTAAAAGAAAGAAAGGATGATCAAATGATCACCCCTTCTGTACCCAAACAGCGAAATTGTGTTCACAGGAGAATTCAGCCCAGCCATCGTCTCCGATCTGTATAGTATTTTTAGAATTACCCAGGTAGTCCTGGAATTTTTTTCCGGAATGCTGCTTTCCGATTTCCATTTTTATGGAAGCCTTATCAATACTTGCAATTATTACTGCGCATCCCGAACCCGGGTGATCAGCATCGCCATCCAGCGTCCAGCCAATGCAGGTTGGGCTATCGAAGAAATCCCTTTGCTGCCCATAAGCATATTTGCTTCTCAGCTTTATCAGTTGCTCCAGGTGCGGAACAGGCTCCAGAACTATTTCCCTTTTTTTGCCATTGTCGTCACTGGTTGTATAACGGGCGCCATAGAGATCCGGATAAAATACACAGGGGTATCCTTTATTGCGAAGAAGAATGAGACTGTAGGCAAGAGGCTTGAACCAGGGTTCGATCCAGGATTCGAGCAACTGCCCGGGTTGGGTATCATGATTGCCCACAAGGGTTACTGAAAGCTCAGGCCGGGACGCAGTAAGGGTATTATCTAAAATGGTCCGCAGATCGTAGTCTTTCTTACCACGCCCTGCATTGAAAAAATTATGGTGCAGCGGCGCATCAAACAAAGACATCCTGCCCTCCGTCAGCTCAATGAAATGCAGCATGTCCTGCAATTTTTCAGGCGCCCAGTATTCTCCGACAGCAAAAAGATTCCTGCCGCTGGCACTGCGGAGATGATCCATCCATTCACAAATAAAATCCGGATTAACATGCTTCACGGCATCCATTCTGATTCCATCAAACTTTGTCTGTTGCCAGTACCATTCCGCCCAGCGTTTCAATTCTTCCCGTACAAAGGGATTCCTGTATTCGATATCCGCTCCCAGCAGAAAATCATAATTACCATGTCCTGTATCCGCCACCTGCTCCCACCCTTCTCCATATTGATTGAGAATACTGAAGATGGCTTTTTCATTCCTGTCCTTTGCATAGTCCACACCGCTGAAACATTGATAATCCCATTGAAAAAGAGAATATTTTCCATTCCTTCCGGGAAAACTAAATCTTGTTTCCGCTTCAATGCTCTCTTCTCCGGATATGAATTCATTCCTGTTATCAGGATTTACTTTTCTGACCTTTATTTTTTCCGTGCTGTCTGCACCACAAAGATGATTGAGTATAATGTCTGCATACGCCTGTATTCCTGCGGCGTGCAGTGCATCGATGGCCTGCCTGTATTCAGAGAGCAGGCCATATTTGGTGCGTACTGAACCTTTCTGATCAAACTCACCAAGATCATAGAGATCGTACACATCATATCCCCCACTCTCAGCCCCCTTGCTTCCTTTGAATGCGGGCGGCATCCATACAGCCGTAACGCCAATCTCATGTAAACGGCTCACCTTCTTCGCCAGTTTCTGCCACAAAGAACCATCAGCCGGGTAATACCAATGAAAGAATTGAAACAGCGTACCATTATTTTGCATACCGGTTATTTAGCCTTTTTTATATTGTCGGGATAGATAAAGTAATTCCGGTTGCCGGGTTGCAACCGTTCAGAAGGAGGTATGATTCTGAGCTGGTTTTGCATCCATGCATGTAATGCCTCCTGCACGGAATTGCGGAGCAAGGCCACACGCTGATTGCAGCTTACAGTTTCCGGAAGCAATCTGCCCTCCGATTCCATGAAGATATGATGATCATACAACCACCTGTCAAGCCGGGAATTCATTATCCTGACATGATACTCTGTTAATCCTCCGGTGTACATGACCCGCACGATACTCGAATAGGTTTTTTCCTGGAATTCAAAATCCAGCGTGAAAATAACTCGCATAAGAATGGTATTAGTTCAGAATGTTTTCCTTCCTACGGGAGGGTTGTATGGAGCAGGCACAAAGAGAACTCAAGGCTATCAAAAGCCCTTCAGCGAGAAATACCAATATTGGTTATTGAAAAAAGAAGAGATGTATAAACACAGCGATGGAGGGGATCCACCGCCAGTACCTTAAAGATACGATATTTTATGCGTTGTATGTATAATCCCGTAAATTATTCCTCAGTATCCGTAACGCCTTTCCGATATGCTTCTCTACTGTACTAACGGATATATTCATTCCTAGCGAGATGTCTTTATTGGACAGATTCTGTTCCCTGCTCAGCAAAAATGCCTCCCGGCACTTATCCGGCAGTGAGCTCAGCACCCTGCCGATACGCGTATTCAGTTCTTTTGCGTCGCAGTATTCAGCCGAATCGTTTTTGCATTGCTCCTTAAAAAAAATCTTCTTCCTGCAGTTCGTACGCGTCAGCTCGTCGCGCAGCACATTCAGTACCTTGTAGCGGAGCGATTGAAAAAGATACCCTTCCAGGGAAACTGTTATATCGAGCGTATGTCTTTTCTGGTAGAGGCTTACAAAAATATCCTGGATGATGTCCTCCGCTTTTTCGCGGCTCTGCAGGCGACGGTAGGCAGCGTCTATGAGGTCGCTCCAATAGCGACTGTAAAGCGCTTCGAACGCTTTGATATCATCTTGTTTCACCAGCTGAAACAGCTGGGAATCATTGAGGTTAGCATAGTGCTGGGGCAAGCAAGACATGCAAATCGTATTATAGATATGAACTAAATTAGTATCAAACAACCACCAGGACAAGTTTATTTTTTCCGGAATATAAGCGCCGGGCGATGGATTGAAACTGCTGATGCTTCATGGCCAGCAGTTCCGTTCCGGTCATTTGCTGCAAAAGGCCGGGATTGCTTTCGCAGTTCCGGTACCATTCTTCAAAAACCAGGCATTCCTCTCCTGTGAGCCAATCTGGCTGTAACCCGTCAGTTACCTGGCTTAGCTTATTCGCTTCCATATAGCTCATTATGTTTAATGTCACATCAATCGGGGTCCACCGCCATCAATCGGAAAAAAATATTTTTCTCTTCAGGTGGATGACCTGATCACCAGGTGCGCAGGCTGTAATACCTGCAGCCCATTTCCCCCTGCCGCTTTCCCCGGTTGCTGCTCAAACTGCCTGATCAGCAACTGCATAGCAGTTTGCGCAATCAGGTCAACCGGCTGCTTCACAATGGTGATGCCCGGTGTATACAAACGGAAGATATCGTGGTCGTCAAAACAGATCACCGCCAGGTCCGAGGGTATCCGGAGACCCAGGTCCTTGATGGCTTCCAGCCCATACACCCCTACATAGTTGGTAGCAAAGAATACTGCATCGATCCCGGGCCTGGTACTGATGAAATTCCGGATCTGCTGCACGGACTCGCCGGGTTTGCAATAATAAGAAAGCGGCAGCACCAGTTCCTCATCCACTGCCAGCCCGGCATTCCGGAGACTATCATCATAAGCCTGACGACGCTGATGCATCTGCACCTGGTCAAGCTGGATAGTAACATAGGCAATCCTGCGGTAGCCTTTTTCAAGCAGGTGCTGCATGGCCATCAAAGAGCCATTGTAATTGTCCACCACCACATGGGGAACTAACAGTCCGGGAAAGTAACGGTCCATCAACACCAGCGGTTTCTGCTGGGCAGACAGACGCTCTATCTCTGCCCTCATGCCCGGTGTTGGTATGATCAGAAATCCATCCACCTGCCGCTGGCTCAGCATACGGATCCTTTCACGCGCCTTATCCTCATTGTTCTCCGTGCTGCAATACAGCACTTTATAGCCAATGCTGTCTGCCTCTTCTTCAATGATCTTGGCCAACGCTGCAAAGAAAACATTGGAAATATCTTCCACAATCAGTCCCAACACGCGGGTCTTTCCCGTGCGCAGGGCCACCGCCGTTTGATTGGGTTCATAACCCATATCCGTAGCAATACCACGCACCCTGTCTGCCAGTTGCTCACTGATCCTGCTCTCCCGGGTCTTGCCGTTGAGTACGGCAGATACAGTGGAGAGCGCCACACCGGCCCTCAGGGCAATATCTTTAATGGTAACATTTTTCATAATGGCAGTAACGCAATTGTGTATCGTATCAGATCAGTTGTTCGCATGCTGCAGGGAAAACCGGTTAACGCCTTCAAGCCCCGCCGTAGCAGCACCTATAAGCGCAGCATCCTCTCCCAGCAAAGCCTGACGCACCTCTGTATGATTATCTGCCGACAGTAAGCACGCTTTCAGAGACTGTTCGAATAATGAAAATGCCTGTGCAATATTCCCACCAATGACCACCAGCCCTTTGGCCTGCTGCTGCAACAGAAATGTTCCGAGGTGTATGCCAAACTCATGGAAGACCTGTTTGATTTTCCCGTCATCGCCGGTAGCCAGTATGTGTTTTACATTGGGCATAGCTACATTGGTGAGCTGCCGGTAACGCTGCACAAACCAGCGGGAAGAAAGATAATCTTCTGCGATGCCGTCTTTGAAAGGAGTGTTCCACCAGGCGGCATCTGCAACTATATTGTTGATGCAGGTAGCTGAACCCAATCCGGTGCCCAGCGTGATACCGGTCACGTTTGACCAACCTTTGGCTGCACCGGCAAATATCTCACCTTGTAAAAAACAGGCTGCGTCATTGGTAAGCCTGATATTGTTGATATCGAAGCCAAGCTTTTGCGCCAGCAATGTTTTGATATTGAGACCGTACAATGATTCATATTTATGCTGCCCCTGAATGAGGCAGATGCCGGCTTCATAATCGAATGGGCCAGGCATGGCAATGCCGAGGCGGGCAGGTACTGATTGTCCGAATGAAGTCAGGATCACGTTGCTCCATGCATCAATGATCTCATTGGCGGTGCCCGCTGCAGGCACGGAATCCCTTTGCCAGCTTTCAGGAACGATAGTGCCGGTTGACGTATCTACCAGGGCCGCTGTGATATGCGATCCTCCGATGTCCACACCGGCCATGAATGAATGGTTCATACTCCTATTGTCACGCTTAATGCCCCGAGCCGCTATCCGGCTTTCCGCTTACGTGTAACTAATTACCCCAGGCCGGATTGGGAGAAGGGCCCATTTCAAGTTGAAGAATTCCGCCTGCGGCTATTTCTTTATGATCGATATATGATTTCGCATATTCCTTACCGTTATACATGGCACGCTGAATATAGATATTCTCCGGTGAATTGTTTTTGGCGATGATAGTAAAAGTCTTACCCGTTGCGTATTTGGGATCCAGCCGGAAAATGATCTTATTGAATACCGGGCTGGTGATCTCATACCTGGTTTCCCCCGGGCAAACCGGATGAAGACCACTGGCTGCCAGCACATACCAGGCAGACATCTGCCCAACATCTTCATTACCCACCAGCCCTTCTACAGAATTATTGTAGGCCTTCCCGCAAATGAAACGGGTCCATTTTTGCGTAAGCCAGGGCTGACCTAACCTGTTGAAAAGAAACGGTACATGATGCACAGGCTCATTGGCGTGATTGTAATAGTCATTCCACATCATATTATCCGGCGTTTTCTCAAAGAAATGGCTGAGATCGGCCAGCACTTTTTCCTTTCCACCCATGAGTTGCACCATTCCCGGAATATCATGGGGAATAAACCAACCCTGCTGATATGGATTGGCTTCCATACAGCCATACCATTCTTTCAGGCGCCCCTGTTCCGGCCAGGGCTCCCAGCTTCCGTCATCCATTCGCGGGCGGAACCATTGTTTGGTACTGTCCCAGATATTTTTATACGACTGGCTGCGTTGCAGGTATTTTTTTTCTGCTTCCTTATTGCCCAACCAGCCTGCCAGCTTCGCCGTGGCCCATTCCGTATAAGCATATTCAAGTGTGTAAGCAATGGAAAGCCCTCCAGAGGTATATCCCTTTTCACCATTCCCGAATTTCTCACTGGAGTTGATGGCATAGCTCAGTGCCTTGGGTACATTGAAATTGCGGATACCTTTCGCATAAGCGTCTGCTACTACGGAGATAGCCGGATTACCCAGCATGCAACCACTGTAGGCATTTAAGAATTCCCAACGCTCAAAATATTTGTTATTGGTCTGATCTCCCAGTTCTACCAGTGAATTCACCAGGTCATTCACCACCACCGGATTGATAATGGTTTGCAAGGGCATCTGGCTTCTGAACACATCCCAACCACTGAATACGGTTCGTTTAGTGAACTGACTGGTCACATGGGTTTTCAGATCACCACCGGGATACTGTCCATCTACATCCGCCATGGCCCGGGGATCGATCATGGTATGATAAAGTGCTGTATAAAACACAGTTTTCTTATTGAGGTCTCCCCCTTCAATGCTGAGTTTGCTGAGCGCGTTGTTCCAAAGTTTTCGGGCATTCTTACGAACAGTATCAAAATTCCAGTCTTTGATCTCTGCCTGCAGGTTTCTCTTTGCGCCATCCATACTGACCAGGGAAATGCCTGATTTCATCAGCACCTGCTCTCCTTCACCGGTTGCGAACTCGGTGAAGAAACCGAGATGTTTCCCTTGCATTTCTTTTATACCTGTCAGAATTTTTGATTCAGCAATTCTCTGCTGATATACTTCGCTTTCAATGTTCTCGCGTTTTCTTTTCCAGTCGTCAGGAATATCAGCGCTCCATACACCATAATTTTTAAGAGGCTTGCTGAACTGCGCATAAAAATAAATAGTGTAGTTGGCCTTGCCATCACCATTACCCCATCCTCCGCCATCAGGTGTACAGCGCATCCATCCCTGAATAGTATGATCATCCACCACTTTCACATACTGCATCACTGAAGTACCGCCCACCCTGCGCGCCAGGTCTATCTGGATACGCGACTGCTCATGTTTGGGAAAGGTAAATCTGATGATGCCGCTGTGCGGGGCAGCTGTCAGTTCCGTTTTAATATGGTGTTCCGTAAGCTGCACGCTGTAATATCCTGCAGTTGCTGTTTCGCTGCTCTTATCATACACAGAGCGATAGCCCCCTTTCTCCGGAGCATCTTCTTTCCCGGCTGCTGTTTCCAGTTTACCGGTTGAAGGCATCACCAGAAAATTACCCAGATCGCCAAACCAGCCCACACCACTCATTTGCGTAAAGGCAAAGCCTTCAATGGTGCTGTGCTCATAACTGTAGCCCGAGCCATTATCGCCACCGGTGATGGTATTAGGACTCAGCTGCACCATACCGAAAGGCGTTGCCGCTCCCGGAAAAGTTTTGCCGAGGCCATGATACACCCCGGCCTTACCGGTACTGGTGCTGGCGCCAATGAAAGGGTTTACATAATCCGCAGGCTGCTTCTGTGCTGTTGCCATCAATACCGTAAAAATATTTGCTGTGAGCAATGCATACTTCTTCATACCGGTTTTATTTTACCAGGTTCTGCAACCTGACAGTGCGAAAGCCAAAGCGAGGCGCAGTAACTGAAAACAACACGCCGCCCTGAGCTGTATTTTGTGTTTGAATTGATTTGACTGCAGTGCCGTTGAGGTTTTCCAGAATGACCCTTGCCGGCTGTACTGGTAAATATACTTCAACTGCCGAATCTGCTGCAGCTGCATTGTAGAGCCGCAACAGCATGTCCTTTCCTTCGATGGTGATGCTGCTGAGTTCCCATCCCTGCTTGCTGAGCCGGATCAATGACGTTGCTGAACTGGCCACGCCGGCAACCACCTGCAGCGGCTCCGCCAGTCTGGCCCTTTCCGCTTCCAAACCCGCTCCATCCCACGATTTTTTATGTGGCAGCAATGAATAGTCCAGTTTGGTTGGCCCTTCCACAGTATAGTTCATGCCCCATAATCCTTTTCCTGAATACTGAACCACCAGCTCCAGGGGCCGGTCCTTTCCATGCACGTATGCCGTGGTATGATCAGTGAAAAGCGCCATCCCGAAATCCTCATCTGCCACATCCACCCAGTTCAACAGCACATTATTCCTGATGCTGTCCCATGTAGTGAACAGTGTATTTTCCAACTTACTTTGAGTAACATCAAATGGGGCGTTCTTATGCAATACCTGCTGTTCCAGGTTCAAAGGCAGCGAGAGCAACAATTTTTTTCTGTCGTCATAAAACGCTTTCCGGTACTCTTCCGCCCTGTATGCTCCATCCTGTTTGTAGTTATCACCTACTGCAATATTTTTTTGCCAGTTGATCAGCAAGGAGCAATCGATGCGTGGCTCGCCCTGAACAAGAGTGATGGTCTGCTCCAGGGGATGACCAGCCAGCCTGCCACTGATGGCAACTTTAACACGCAGCGGCCCGCTCTCGATAATATTTACGGTAGCAGGCTGCAGCGCAGTGCTGAGTTGCCCGCCATCGTTATAGAAATTTCCATGAAGTGTATTGAAAGCAATATTACCCCGAGCGATCCATTCTTTGTTACCCCATTGTTTACTGATCAGGCTTTTGATAGCGCCTCCGCTTGCAGGGTCAATCACCATGCGATATAAATCCGTTTCCAGAACAACAACACCATTGCGCTGAACTGCAGTTGCACCAGGTGTTTTGGGCGGCTTACCTGTTGTAAGCTGCAGCAACTGCATTCCGGTTGCAGCCACATGGGCCTTCAACAGTAATTCCTTTTTGCCGGTACTGTTATTTGTTGTCCATTGTACAGGCAATATTTGCTTTCCAGATCTGACGGCATTAAAAGAAGAATTTTCCGTCGCCGGGATAGAAACCAGCTCATGCCGGTCAAGTGCCGTGGTATTGAAAATGGTAAAAGCGTCTTCGCGCTTCTCAGATGCAAGTGATTTCCTGGCAAGCTTACTGATGCTGTCGCAGATCCGTTCTGTTTCCGCCGTCCAGTTGCGGACCTTATCCGCCCAGGTATCACCACGCTTCCCATTGTAAGGTACAATCCAGCAATCATGATGCTGTGCCAGTAACAGGCTTTCCCAGGCTCGGTCAAAAGCCGCTGTGGGCCATTGAAACCCATGTCTCACGGTTGCTATGGCAGCCAGCTTCTCAGTGGCAACCATCTTATCTTCAGCCTTCCTGATCTGCTGTGCAATGCGCTGTAATACCTGCGATCCCCAGACCAGGCTAACCAGGATATCTTCCTGGCTCAACCGCCAGTCTGTGGCCAGTGTATGATCCGCTATTTTTTCAAAATAATTCCGCCAGGTAGTGTATTGAATTTTTGAAGTGTCTGTTCTGTTACCTAACCAGGGACCATTGTGCCAGCCTGCATCCTGCAGGCACATGCCAACGGGATGCTTCACACCATAGTCAAGGGCGGATTGCAAATAATCACGGCCATTATTCCAGGCGGCTGTTTGCCAGGTGGAAGTCTTCCACAAGGCTTCGGTGGCATAGCGCGGCACCGTGAGGATACTGCTGCCATCAGGCCCGATCCAGTTGACCAGCTCGCCGCCAAATGCCCTTGTATAGCCGCCCCAGCAGGTATTCGGATTTTTCAGCGAGGCCGCACTGAAACCAAATGAGCGCAGCACCTGAGGCAATGAACTGGTGAAGCAGGGTTCCTCCGTAGAATAAGTAGTGAAACGGATTCCGGGAAAATGCTCCCACAATTTTTTCATCCCGTAACTGAACTGCCTGATCATGCTCTCGCCGGAGCCAGTGAAGAGATAGCTCTGCCCAAACGCGGGATTCACATATTCAACTCGGCGCGTGTCCATCAACGCCTGCATGGATGCATAGGCAGCAGCATCTTCAAGCTTCACAGCATCCCAGGTAACAGGTTCAATCTCCAGGTTGATCTTCCAATCCGGATGACGGTTCAGCTGATCCAAGATGAAACTGGTATACCCCTTCGGATAATGCCCCCAGATGCCACCATGGTAGCCGTCTATGAACCACGACTGCTGTGCAAACAGCGAAAAGCTACTTCCCAGCGTCATGCATGAAAGAAGTAGCCTGGATAGTATAGTTCGCTTAACCATTGTGGTTATTGATTATAGTGGTACGGATTTCAACTTAGTTGATCTGCCTGATCACACAATGCCTGTTCTTTGGCTGATTGATCTGGTAGATGGTGCCGGTGAGTACATCCAGCTGGCGCTGCCATGCTTCTCGGATGGCAGGCACACGGGAACGGGAATAGCTGTCGAGGTTACCCCTGATCCATCCGTTTTCTTTACCCAGCTCCTGCAATAATTCCATGGAAGCCACATCATCTTTATATAGCCGGCCATGCTCTTTCAGAATATTGAACTCTACCCAGGCATGCTGACGGAACCTGCGTTCCAGCTCCCAGCGCTCTTCATTCAGCAACATCACAGCAGTAGCCTGCTGGTATTGGGGTGTACGGCTGATCTCTGCCAGGTTCACACCAGCCGCCCACTGCGCACCGGTGAAAGTCCCCACAGTATCTTTATCGATCAGCAACAGGTATTGCCTGTCTTCTTTCAATCCCTTTACAGTAAACATTTCGCGGTTGAACTCTTTGGTGAACGGAACCAGGTTCACCACATCAGACTGCCTGGTGGTAGCGCCCCAGCCGCGTGGCACGGTATCGAGCGGATAAGGCAATGCCTTTGCCAGGTAATCAAACTGAATAGCTGTATCATTCACTACCAGCTTTGTAACGGTACTGTTGCCCGCCCGTTGCAGTTTTTTCAGTTGTGCATCCACCACTACATCGGCTACTTCTTTATTGGCAAAGCCCTGGTTCTTTAAAAAAATATATGCCATCACCATATGTCCATCCTGTCCGGGATGTACACGGTCGCCGCCACAGATAGTAAAAGCAGTATCTTTTTTCTGGAATGTTTCGTTGATAGCCGTCATCGGGCGGTTGAAATCAAGGAACTCCCAGTTGTTCTTTTTTGCAGCTGCTTCCTGGAACTCTGCCACACGCAGCATGGCCTTGCTCTTGCCAGGATAGTAGTTGCCCTTACCTTTTGTGGTTTCATCATAAGGTGATGAGCTCATCAGTATTTTACGAACCGCCGGCAATGCCTTCAGTTTCTTTTCAATCTGCTGATAATTTTCAAAAGAGGTCTGTACGGCTTTGGCAGCCATTTCTTCAGCGTCCGGTTTCAGGTACTCGAAATACCGGGTATCGTTCATCCCGAAGGTGAGCGCTATCACAGTTGGTTTCTTTGTTACCACATCTCCGTCGAAACGTCCGAGGATATTTGCAGCCACATCTCCGCCAATCCCCGCATTGAGCACATCAATGCGCTGGTTTGGGAACCGCGTCATATAATACAACCATATATAGGAATGATAATGCCCGCCATCAGTAATACTGTTACCAACAAACACTACGCGATCTCCCTTTTTGAAAGGAGCAACCTGTGCATGGGCGCTGAGTGTTCCCAGCGTTGCCAGTGCTACGAAAGTTTTTTTCAGGATGTTCTTCATATGCATATTGATATGTACCACAAAACAAAGGCTACCGCTATACGGCAGCCTTTGTTTTAATGTATTGTACTTATTTTAATCTTCTTATAACCCAATCTGTAAACCCAGATTTACCACGCGCTGATTCAGATAGGAATCTCCGATGGATCCACTGGCCACTTCCGGGTCCTGTTGGTATTTTTTATAGTTGGTCCAGGTGAACAGATTGTAACCACTGAGATAAATCCTTGCATTATTCAGTTTCAGTGGCAGCCATTTATCCGGCAGCTGGTAAGCCAGCTCCACCGTTTTCAACCTGATATAATGTGCATCTATGAGCCAGAAATCAGACAGGTAATTGCTGCCACTGTTCACACTTCCTGCATCTGTGGTGAGGCGGGGGAACAGTGGATTGCTGGTATTGTCAGGTGTCCACCGCTGCAAGTGGATGGGCTGAAACTGGCTTTTAAAAGGTTCTATACCACTGCCCACAATGCTGAAGCTGTAATCATATGCACCCTGGAAAAGCATATTCATGCTGAATCCCTTGTAACGTACACCAATGGTAAGGCCTACGTTGGTTGTATGCAGGTTCGGTTTGCCAATGGCTGTCATATCATTCTGATCGATCAGCTTATCGCCGTTGAGGTCAGCGTATTTGAGATCACCGGGCTTAACGGTGCCGGTGATGGGCCTGGCGCTTTTATCGATATCGGCCTGGTTTTCGTAGAATCCAATCCATTTGTATCCGAAAGGCTGGTTGATAGGGTGTCCGGTAGCGGCCAGCCATGGATAACGGGTGGAAGCTTCATCCTTGTACAGCACCTTATTTTTTGCATAAGAGAAAGTGGGCGTGATATTGAATTGCACATTACCGATCTTGTCCTGGTAAGTAGCAATGAATTCCCATCCCCTGTTCTGCACACGGCCAATGTTCACTGGTGCGGTACCAATGCCCAGTACATTAGGGATAGAACCGCGGTACACCAGCTGATCAATACGCAAATCACGGAAATGCTCGATGGTAAACGAGAGCCTGTCGTTCCACATATTCACGTCCAGGGCATAGTTCTGCGATTTCTTTTTCTCCCAGGTCACATTGCTGTTACCCAGGCTGCCCTCACGGATACCGTTGCTTATACCTGGTGTTTCTCCAAAGGAATAGTTACCCTGCGGGATATACACCTGCTCATAGATATACCTGTTGCCGTCAACGGCATCTGAGCCTACCATACCATAACCCGCACGCAGTTTGAATAATTTGACAGCAGGAAAGATCCGCTCAAAGAAAGGCTCTGCGGCCATATTCCAGCCTGCTGATACCGCAGGGAAAAGCCCATAGCGGTTGCTGCTTTCAAACCGGTCGGAGCCGTTGTATCCCAGGTTTACGTCCAGCAGGTATTTCCGCTGGAAGTTGTACCCGGCAGAAAGGCTGTATCCCCTGAAGTTTTCTGCCACCCTTTCCTTGAAAGTGTAACTGTTCTGATTGAAGAGTACCATGCCGCGTAGCTGGTGATCACCAAATACACGATCATAATTCAGGATGCCCTGAATGTTTACGCGCTTATCGGAAATATCACTGCCCGCACTCACAGCATAGGTAGGCATACTGTAACGGCCGCGTGGATCGATATTGTAGGAGCCGGTGAGCGCATCGTAATGATAACTGGGCGGGAGATCGCGCAGCAGTTTACGCCAGGTATCCCAGGTGCTTGCATAAGCAATGCGACCGGTGAGGGAGAGACCGCGGGTAATTTCGTCAAGCTTCTGCGTGCCCCCCAGTAAAATATTCAGATCATTCTGTTTGGTTCTTGTGTATCCTGAGAGTGCCAGTCTGCTGTTGAGAGTGGGAAGGTTCTCCTTTGTATTGTATGCATACGCATAACTGCCGTTGGGATTGAGGAAGGGCGCCGCATACGGAGTGATCTTGTCGAAATTATAGATCTCCTCCATGATATTGCTGGTATTGGGCGTATTGATCATACCAAAACGGCCCGTTACATCCAGCCGGATGCTCAGGTTACGCGTGGCCTGGATATCCAGGTTGGTCCTGAAGTTGAAACGGCGGAAGAAGTAGTTGTTATTCAGGTTCTCTCCACCTGCTTTGGAAAAATCCCTGATGGAGCCGTTCTGTGTAAGGGCGCCAAATGAAGTAAAGTATTTCACGGTGTTGGAGCCCCCGGAAATGTCCACATTGGTATTGGCCTGCAACGAGTAGTCCCGGAAGATGGCATTGTACCAGTTCACATCAGGATGACCATATGGATCCCCGCCACTTTTGAAGAGCTCTATATCCTGTTGCGTAAAACGCAGCGGCAGCCCGTCATTGGCGCGTGCTTCATTTACCAGCATGGCTGTTTGATAAGCATTCAGGAACTTCGGTTTAACAGTAGGGATCTGTGCGCCTGCTTCTGACCGGACATTGATGCGTGGCTTTCCCGTTTGTCCGCGCCTGGTAGTTACTACCAGTACGCCGTTGGCTCCTTTGATACCGTAGATAGCAGTAGTGCTGGCATCTTTCAGAATGGAAATAGTTTCTATTTCATTCACGTTGATCTGCGCCAGCTGCACATACGTGTATTCTATATCATCAACAATGATGAGGGGTTTATTGCCTTCTGAATTGAGGGAACTTACACCACGGATGAAATAATCGGCGGCATCCCTTCCCGGCTGACCCGATCTTTGTTGTGAAAAGAAACCGGGCAGCCTTCCAGACAGTGCATTCTGCACATTGGCCGTTGGCACCAGCCTGATCTCTTCCGCTTTGATGGTACTCACTGACCCCGTATTGGTGATCCGTTGCTTTTTACCGAAACCAACCACAATCACATCTTCCATGGAATTCCGGCTGGCCTGTAATGTGATTTCTATATTATTCACGCCGCGCACACTGACTTCCTGCTGCACATACCCCACATTGGTTACAATCAGGGTATTTGACTTTCCGCGAAGCGTGATAGTGAACCTGCCATCTGTGCCGGCCGATACACCATTGCTGCCTCCGCCCTTTTCAGTGATACTGGCATTGGCTACAGGTCCGTTATCGTCCTTCACCACACCTGTGACGGTCCGCTGAGCCAGTGCCAGCACAGGCATCAGTAAAATGCCCAAAATAAACCCTATGGAGATCTTGTTCATAAACGTTAGTTGCAATGGTTAGTTTATTCCCAGCCGGGATTTTGTTTCATATTGGGGTTCCTGGCCACTTCTTCATACCTGATGGGGGCCAGATACATGGCCGGTGCCCGGAACTTTGCAGTCAGTACAGGAATAAGCGTATATGTTCTGTCGCCACCACTGCTGAGGTCAATACGCATGCCATGAAGCGGGCCATTCATCACCTGTTCTGCCATCTTCCAGCGACGGATGTCCCAGAAACGGTGCTCTTCAAAAGCCAGTTCCACGCGGCGTTCATTACGGATCAGTTCACGCATCTGCTCTTTGGTGAGATTAGCTGGCAATTGGAAAGGATTGAGGCCCGCACGGCTACGGACAGACTCTATGGCATTATACACGTCCGCATCAGGACCTGCAAATTCATTCTGCGCTTCGGCAAAATTCAACAGCACTTCTGCATAGCGGAAGAGCACCACGTTGTGGCGGATATCCGAGTAGTTGGTCTGGCTTTCGTATTCCCCCATGAACTTGCGCATATAATAACCGGTACGCGTTTGCTGCACATTGGTATTGGGTTTATCCAAACCACCTTCATAAGTCTGCACATTCCTGCTGAGCCATTGGGACCCGTTGAAGAAGATAGTATAAGTGAGGCGTGGATCACGGTTGGCATAGGGGAAGGCCGGATCGTATCCAGACAAAGGATCGGTGACAGGCAAACCATTTGCCATGGGGAAAGCATCCACCAGTTCCTGTGTTGGACTGGTACGTCCCAGTGATACCGCTGATGAATAACCGATGGGAGCATTATTGGTTTCCACATTCTTATTGGGGCCACTCACCTTCGCAAAGATCACTTCATTGTTCCTGGCTGTGATAAACAGCTTTTTAAAATCGGACTCCAGGCCAAATTTATTGTAAGCGATAAGTGCCTTACTGGCCTCAGCGGCGAGTCGCCATCTGTCTGCACTATAGCTGGTATAGCCCGTAAGTTTATTGGATGCTTCTATATTGCCTCCATTGAAAAGAGGACTGGCTGCATACAGCAGCACCCGTGCTTTCAAGGCCATTGCCGCTCCCTTTGTAACATAACCCCATTTTGAATCTTCAATGGGATCAGCCCATGCGCTGTCCGCCACCTTATCACATTCTGCGGCTATATAGTTCACCACTTCTTCAAAACTGTTCCGGGGGAGTGAAATATCGTCACTCACCTGGTATACTTTATCTCCCATGATTGGCACACCGCCATATCTTTTCAGAAGGTCAAAATATGCGATCGCACGAAGAAACCTCGCTTCTGCCCGCCAGGCCTTTTTGGCAGAACTGCCATCAGCCATTTTCATATTGAGCGGAACCCGGTCAAAATTATTCAGGAAGATGCTTCCCTTCCTGATCTGGCTGTAATTATTGTTCCATTGATCTTCGGGGTAATTGATGGAAGAGAAACTGCCGGTTGCAAGCTTCTGCACATCAGTGGCGCCTGTTGCGGAAGAGATGGCATCATCGGAGCCAGCATCCAGCAGGTCATTACCCACACGATTGTATCCATCCGGCATGTATTTATAGGTCTCCACAAGGAAACCTCTGGCCTTAACACCCAGGGAGTCTTCCACATCCCATACATATTCTCCGGTGAATTGTTCCAGTGGTACATCTTCCCAGGTCTTCCTGCAACCTGTGGCGGCCACCAGCAGCAGACAGGCCGCCAGTGCAGGGATGGAATATTTTCTATATTGGCAAACCATATGTTGTATTACTTATAATTTGATATTGATACCTGTGTTGATCACTCTTTGCATAGGGTATTCCTTTCCGCTCACTTCAGGATCGCCACGCTCAAATTCAGCCCATGTAACCAGGTTCTGGGCATTCACGAAGATGCGTACACCACCCAGCTTGAGCCTTCTGGTCCATTCAAACGGTAATGTATAACCGATTTCGATATTCTTAAGGCGGATATAATCGCCCGAATGCCGCCAGAAAGAAGAATTGCCGATATGGTTATTGGCATTCAAGCCGTAGGTAAGGCGGGGATAGGTGGCAGTAGCCGCTGTTTCAGGGGTCCAGCGTCCCAGGTGATGATTGAAGAGCGTACCATTCCGGTTCATGGCGCCAAATTCAAATTCGGTTTCCCAGGAGTTGAGGTACATCATCCTGTTCTGCACACCCTGGAAGAGCACACTGAAATTGAAACCCTTGTACTGGAAGCCGGCAGTGAGGCCATAGAAAATCACTGGCTTGTTTCCATCGAGATTGGTTTCATCAAACTGGTCTATCACATTATCGCCATTGAGATCACGGTATTTGATATCTCCGGGCTGAAGCGTATAACCGGCCACAGTGGCGGACTGCTCCGCTTCCTGCTGTGTCTGGATAAATCCATCTGCAATATATCCGTAGTTGGCGCCCGGCATATTTCCCGTGCGTTCATTCCAGGCATACCTGCGTCCTATCTCATCCATGAAAAGTATCCTGGAAGATGCAAGGCTTCCATTGGCCGTGATGAAATAGTTGAAGCTGCGGATATTATCCTGCCAGGTAAGGGAAAGCTCAGTGCCGGAAAACCTGTTACGCCCGATATTTTCCAGGGGATAACTGTTCCCGATCAAGGCAATGCTTCTGCCACGGACCTGCATGAGATCAAAGTACTCATCCCTGTAGTAATCGGCAGTGAACTGAAGCCTGTTGTTGAGTACAGCAATGTCGATCCCGGCATTGAATTTATGCGCCTTCTCCGGTTCTGCATCCGGGTTCACCAATGGACGTTCATTTACGCCATTGAGCGCAGTATGTGTAGTGCCATAACCATAAGGCAGAAACTGATCCTGGTAAGCAGGTCTCCAGGTGAAGTAACCAACATTGGCATTGCCCGTGGTACCATAATTTACGCGCCACTTGAAAGTATTGAGCCAGGGAAAATTGTCTTTGATAAAACTCTCCTTTGCCATATTCCATCCCAGTCCGGCGGCATAAAAAAAGAAGAAACGGTTGCCGGGTTTGAAACGGTCATAACCACTATAGGTAAGCGCAGCTTCCGCCATATACTTCTCATTGAAGTTATAAGCAGCCTTCGCTGCAATATTGGTGAATTTGGAAGGCAGGTCAAAGTTGTAAGTGGTCTGCATCTGATCCACCAGCGTTACCGCCTCTATATTATGAGCACCCAGCTGCTTTGAATACCCCAGCTGCGCCTGGTAGAACCAGGATTGACCGCTGCTGGTGATATCAAACCGGTTGTCCTGGTTGGAAATCTCTCCATAGCGGGTATAGCTGGTATCATTACCACTTATGTTCATCTGGTAAACAGGCGACTTCTTGCTCCGGTTGATAATGCTGGATGTGAGAACGGACACATTGGCCTTTCCTTTTACCCAAAGGCCAGGCAACCAGTTGTCCAGTTTGTAAGTAAGATCTACAGTAGACAGTAATTCTTTATCGTTGTTCACCAGGTAACCTGAATTGGCCAGTTGCGCATACAGGTTGGTCTGATACCTGGTGGTGCCACCATATGTTCCATTGGGATTGAGAACCGGGTAAGCATTGTTTGGTAACAAGAGCATATTCTGATAAAGATTCTGGTACCCTGCTCCAGGCTGATTGCCATCCTGTATACGACCGAAAATCTGCAATGAGATATTGAGGTTCTTTGTGAGATCCACATCTACTTTGGTATTGATCAGGTAGCGCTTTAACTGCAGGAGTGTACTGTAGGAATTGTTTCCTCCTTCTTTAAACATCCCCTGCTGATCAGTGTAGTTGAGCCCTACCAGGTAGCGGGCTACAGAAGAACCGCCGGAAATATTGAGTGAATAACGGCTCAGCATGCTATGCTTATTGAGCATTTCATCCTGCCAGTTCACATTCGGGTAGCGGTATGGATCATTGCCTGTACGATAGGCTTCTATATCCTGTTTGGTATACACCGGGGCCTGTCCGCTGTTGACAAGGGCTTCATTCAACAGGTAAGCATACTGCCAGCTCGGTAATGGATCAAGCAAACCAATGGGAGTCTGTACTCCTGTCTGCGCGGTGAATGAAATATGAGGAGCGCCCTGCAATGGCTTTTTAGTGGT
>NZ_JBQCGW010000019.1:0-48690 GCF_051955275.1 Pseudobacter sp.
GGGAAGCTGGCCTGAAGCCCGTTGAGATTGCAGATAAACTCGGCATACCGGTTGGCACTGTAAAAAATAATCTTTCTGCCGCACTCAAAGAGATCAGGAAAGGACTTGAAGCAGCTGGTCATGATCCGCTGATCCTTATCTTCCTTATAGTTCAGCTCCCTTAAAAATATTTTTCCTTATCGCCGTGACGTTTAATCTGTTGCTGTGTCTAGTTAATGGAACAGACCAATCCATGCCGGAATAATGGAAAAAGCATCTATTATATACTTACTGAAACGACAGGCTGAAGGCTCTATCAACGATAAAGAGCTTGATGTACTGGAAGGACTTCTGACAAATCAGGAGACCGCAGATATTGTAAATGATTTACTGGAAACCGAAAGTGAGTATCCTGAGCCTGTTCCGGAAATGCAGACACGGCAACTGTTCCGGAAAATCATGGAGTCGGACTCGCCCGGCGTTATGCCAGGATTGCTGCGAAGTATCTCCACAAAATGGAAATGGGTGGCGGCGGCCATCTTGTTGCTGACTGTTGCCGGCGCCGGTTGGTGGATGCTACGGCCTACATCTTCTCCCATCGCAATTTTTCAGCAAAACCCTGTGCTTCCGGGCACTGATAAAGCCACACTCACCCGAGCAGACGGAACAGTGATCAGTCTTGATTCAATTCAGCAGCAACAATTCAACCAGGGCAGCAGCAATGTAACCCAGCGGTCAGGTGAACTGGAGTATACGCCCAGCAATGTAAAAACAGAAGAAATCTGGTGGAATAAATTGACTGTTCCGCGTGGCGGCCAGTTCAGGCTGAAACTGGCCGATGGGACCAAAGTGTGGCTCAACGCATCTTCCAGCATCGAGTATCCTGTAAGTTTTGTAGGTGAGAGAAAAGTGAGAATAACAGGCGAAGCCTACTTTGAGATCGCCGCCAATGCAAATCATCCTTTCATCGTTTCTGTAAATGATCATACGGATGTGCTGGTGCTCGGCACACAATTCAACATCAATGCCTATACCGATGAACCTGCCATACGAACAACTTTGTTGCAGGGAGCAGTACAGGTAAGGTCGGATAAAAATAAAAAGGAATTACAGCCCGGAGAAACTGTCAGCATCACTACTTCGGGAGCTTTCGTTCTGGAAAAAAATGTAAACACAGAACAGGCTGTTGCCTGGAAAAATGGGCTATTCAATTTCAACAAAGCTGATCTGCAAACAGTGATGAAGCAACTGGCACGCTGGTATGATATCGATATCGTTTATGCAGGTGATATTCCCAAGCGCCGCTTTGGCGGTGAGTTACAAAGAAAGTTGAACCTGTCTGATGTATTGGAGTTCTTGAAAGAATCCGGACTGAAATTTAAACTGGAAAATAGAACACTCACAATATTTCCCTGACCTCATCCTTGATTTAGCCATGAAATTGATTTCCGGAAATAAAAAACCGGATCACGGTTGCAACGTGATCCGGCAAATATCCGGGTGATCAGTTCAATAACAATTCTTGACTCATCATTGACTTCATCAACCCAAACAAAGCAAATGTATGCTAATTAAGGATCATTGCGGCTTTGGGATAAGGAGGATCGTGCGCATACCATCTCCGCACAGTTCTATCTTTTATTCCCGGCCCCTCAACCAAACTCTCAGGATTATGAGGTTAACGGCTATCCTGCTCCTTGCAGGCTGCTTACAGGTGGCAGCTGGCTCAAAGGCACAGACCATCAGCTTTTCCGGCAAAGCGGTACCGCTGGAAAATGTTTTCGCCAGTATTAAACAACAAACCGGCTATGCTGTGTTTTTTGATTATGATGTGCTGGAAAATGCTGCACCGGTTACGATGAAAGCGAGATCGGTACCGCTGTATCAGTTCCTGGATCAGCTGATAGCGGGCAGGCAACTCAGGTATTCAATCAGGAACGAGACGATATTCTTCAGTAAATCACAAGACATACCGGAAAAGCCTATCTCTCTTTTGTTGGTAGTTCCCCGCATTACCATTTCCGGGCAGGTGTTTGATGCATCGGGCAAACCCTTACCAGGAGCTTCAGTAAGAATAAGCGGTACAGCGCAGGGGGTGAGCACAGACGCTGATGGCAGGTTCAGTATCGATGCAAAAGAAGGAAACCAGATTGTTATCAGTTATATTGGTTACAACAGTTTATCCGCCCAGGTGGAAAAAGGCAAACTGACGCCTGCCGGAAATAATAGTAATGGCGGAACCATTTTCTTCAGGGACAATATTTGCTTCATCCGGCTTGCGCTGTCTGAAACCCGGTTGTCGGAAGTAGGTGTGGTGTCAACCGGTTACCAGGTGTTGCCGCGTGACAGGGCTACAGGCTCATTCACACTGATTGACAGTGCACTGCTGAGCAGGCAGGTTTCTTCTTCGCTGATCGACAGGCTGGAAGGTGTTACATCGGGCCTGCTTGTTACTAAAAGCCGCAGCATTGAGAATGTCAGATTAACTATCAGGGGAAGAAGCACCATTCATGCAGATCAGGAGCCACTGATTGTACTTGATAATTTCCCCTATGAAGGCAATATTGAGAATATCAATCCCAATGACGTAGCGTCTGTTACTATTCTGAAAGACGCTGCTGCTGCTTCCATCTGGGGTGTTCGTGCGGGTAATGGGGTGATAGTAATCACCACCAAAAAAGGGAAACTCAATCAGAAAACAACCATCACTTTTAATTCTAGTATAACTGTAGGCATGAAGCCAAATCTTTTTGCTGAACAGCAACTCAGCTCTGCTGAAACAGTTGATCTGGAGCAATTCCTGTTCGATAAGGGCAGGTACAATTCACAGATTAACAACAGGTATCCGGTCATATCTCCGGCTGTTGGTATCATGCTAAGAAAGCGCAATAACCACCTTACCGCTGAAGAAGCAGTTGCGCAACTGAACCAGCTCCGCCAATACGATAACAGGAATGATCTGCTGAAATACTTTTATGAATATCCTGTTAACCAGCAATACAGTCTTAACTTCAGTGGCGGGGGCAGCAACAATACCTATATGGTATCCGGTGGATTCGATCATAATCTCCGGTCTGAAAAGTTCAGGACCTATCAACGCTTCACCTGAATGCGAGCAACAATATCTTTACTACCAACAGGAAATTGGAACTTTCAACCAACCTGAGATTTGCCAGTTCTGCCGACAGGACTACCGAAGACAAATATGATTCAAAATATCCTTATGAACGTGTTGCCGATGCTCAGGGCAATGCTTTGCCGGTAGCCCGTGATTATGCGCAATCCTATAAAGATACTGCCGGTGCCGGATATCTGCTCGATTGGAATTATTACCCTCTGGACGAAAGAAAGCCCAACAGAAAAAATGCATACACAGATTATCAGTTGAACCTGGGCCTCAGTTACAAGATCAATTCCTTCCTGAAATGGAGTATCAATTACCAGTACACCAGGAATGTGCAGCAGATCTACAGCGAAAGGGGAGTAGACAGGTATTCGACGCGCAAAGTAATCAATGAATTTTCCCAGCTGAACCACACTACCGGTACAGTATATCGTCCATTCCCATTGGGTGCCATCCTCAGCACATCGGATATCAATACTACCGGGCATTTTGGCCGTACTCAACTTAGCTTCCATCATAATACAGGCTGGCACGGCATTTCAGCGGAATTAGGTTATGAGATGCGAAGTACAGAATATTGGAATAACAGCAAAACCCTGTACGGTTATAATGCATCCACCGCTTCCGATATCCCGGTAAATCACCTGGTAGATTACCCGCAGTTTGTTACAGGATCCACCAGGAATATTCCCATCAATTCCTTTCAGGATGGTACCAGCAACCGGTATTTGTCTTACTTCTCCACCTTTGGCTATGATTTCAAAGGAAGATATATCTTCAATGCCAGCGCCAGGTCAGACGCTTCCAATATTTTTGGTGTAAAGAGCAATCAAAAGAAAGTTCCCCTCTGGTCTGTTGGTGCAGGGTGGATGATCCACAAGGAGCGCTTCTATAATATTTCGTGGTTACCCACCCTTGAGCTCCGCATCACCAATGGATACCTGGGTAATGTAGACAAAACTGTATCAGCTGTAACAGCGGCTTCCGCTCCGCTGGTTGGCAGTGATGGAGTGCCCTTTGTAATCATTCAAAATCCTCCGAACCCGGCACTCAGGTGGGAAAAAATGAACACCTGGAATATTGGCCTTGAATTCTCTACACGCAATAAAATAATTGCTGGTACTATTGAATGGTTCCATAAAAATGGCGTGGATCAAATAGGTTCATCTCCCATTGCACCACAAACGGGATTGTTGACATTCAGGGGTAACACGGCAAACTTTGTTGGACAGGGCATCGATATAGTTTTGAACACCAAAAATATCGAAGGTGCTTTTAGCTGGAACACTAATTTTTTCTTCAACCTGGCTAAAGACAAAGTTACCAAATACCTGCTGCGGCAGACCAGTCCAAGGATCTACGTCTCCAACAATCAGCAAAGTCCTATGGAAGGAAAGCCAGTGAATGCACTCTTCAGCTATCCCTGGGCTGGCCTGGACAATGAAGGAATGCCGCAAGGATGGCTGGATGGAAAGATCACCAAAGATTATAGTGCCATCACATCCAATAAAGACTTCAGCCAACTAATATATCATGGCAGCGGAAGGCCAACCATTTCAGGCGGTTTCCGGAATACAATCAGCTATGGCGCATGGGAACTTTCTACCAGTATCATTTATAAAATGGGATATTATTTCAGAAGACCGGTATTGAAGAATAGCTATCTTTTTTCTACCACAGGCGTAGTGTATAAGTCGCCCGATTATGCAAAAAGGTGGCAAAAACCCGGTGACGAACTCATTACAGATGTACCTGCAGCTATTTACCCGGTTACCACCAATTGGGAGAGCTTCTATGATTATTCTTCTGTTACTGTTGAAAAGGGAGATCATATCAGGTTGCAGAATATAAGGCTGCAATTCAATCCCCGGCTAAAAGGAAGTGTTGCGAAATTAATGAGATCACTGGTTGTATCCGGTATGGCCAATAACCTGGGCATTCTCTGGCGAGCTAATAATAAAGGCCTTGATCCGGATAATCCCCGCAGCTACCCTGATCCCATATCGTATTCATTGAACCTGGTAGCAACATTCTAAACCACAAATCATCAGAAATGAAATCATATAACCTGGGGTTACTTTTCCTGATCATGATAATGGGAACTTCCTGTGAGAAGAAATTCCTCGACAAGAAGCCCAGCACAGGCATTCTGTTGCCTCAAACACTGGATGACCTGCAAATGATCCTGGATAATTACCAGTACCTGAATCTGACTACATGCTTTGGCAATATAGCTGCTGATGAATATTACATAAAAGACGATGTTTTTCAGGCCAGTAATATGTTGGAGCAGCTCTCTTATACCTGGGAAAAGGATTTCAATGAAAAACTGGGGCCATACAGCATTGAATCCTGGGAGATGCCTTTTCGGACAATATTCTACAGCAATGTTGCTTTGGAAAATCTTAAAAAGGTAGAGCGAACTGCCACCAACCAGCTGAAATGGGATTATATAAAAGGAGCTGCACTGTTCATGAGGGCTTATGCATATTTCGATATGACCCAGACTTTTTGCGCTGCATATGATGAAGGCAAAGCCGCTACTGAACCGGGCCTGCCGTTACGCAGCAATCCGGATATCGATGACCTGCAACCAAGGGCCAGCCTGCAGGCAACCTATCAATTCTTTTTGCAGGATTTTCATGAGGCTATACCCTTGCTGGCGCCAGCCATCCCAATGGTGCGCACAAGACCCAGCAAGCCCGCAGTATTTGCTGCACTGAGCCGGGTTTATCTTAACATGAGAAATTATGAAAAGGCGGAAGCGTACGCCGATAGTTGTCTTTCATTGTATCACCAGCTGATTGATTACAATACCATCTCAACCACCTCAGCCACTCCTTTTCCGAGGGACAATGCGGAAAATATCATCGCTTACAAGGCGGTTAATGGCTATAGCGCCAACTTCAGCACAAGTGATGTTGGGATCATAGATAGCAACCTCTATAACAGCTATGACGATGCCGACCTGCGCAAGCAGATCTTCTTCAGAACCAGCAACAGTTTACCGTATATCAAACGCGGATATTGGGGTACACAGGCCACGCCTTTTTCCGGCCTGGCCACGGATGAAGTGTATCTCAACAAAGCTGAATGCCTGGCCAGAAGGGGAGAAGTAACGGCCGCAATGGATACCGTGAATGCCCTGCTCCTTAAAAGATGGAACAAGAATGCCGTGTTCACTCCATTAACTGCCACAAACAGTACAGAAGCACTGAATATTGTGCTGGATGAAAGGAGGAAGGAGCTGGTATTCCGCGGGCAACGTCTGCCGGATATCAAACGGCTCAACCTGGAAGGAGCTAATATCACCCTGAAAAGAGTGATCAATGGACAGGAATTCACACTTCCGCCCAATGACCGCAGGGCGATCATGCCGATTCCACTATTGGAGATCGAGGCCAGTGGCATTGAACAAACACCCAGATAAAGTAAATCTAAAAAAATAAATGATCATGAAACTTATCAATAGAATTGTATTTCTCTTAATTATCCAGCAGTTCTCCGTTAATATTTGCATTGCTCAAAAAGTAGATTCCATCGTAAACATGGAAATTAGAAAAGCATTATCCTTTAATCCGCAAGCAAATTCGCTAAGATCCGATGTGGGACTTGCGGATACTGTTTTCAATAATCTTTACAAGAATTATTCAGGCCCTTTGCGGGAGGAATTGCTCATGCATTTTCTGCTCCAGGATGTTGAATCGTTCAATTATAGGAACTGGCTTGGTATTACATACAATTATATAAACGAGCCGGAAAACCGAAGGGTGCTCAACAGGCTGATAATTGCCAGGAAACCAGGTCAAAAAGCTATTGAAATGCAATTGGTGGATACATCAGGTAAGCAATTTACCATGAATGATTTCATAGGAAAAGTTGTAGTTGTTGAAACCTGGTTCATTGGTTGTCCCCCTTGTGAAGCTTTATCCAAAACAATAAAGCCTATCGCAGACAGTTTGACCAGGCTCAGGAGAGATATTGTATTTATTAGTTTAAATGCACAAGACAGTCTATTGGAATGGAAAGGCGCCATCAGTGAAAGAGGAAAGTTCTATTCGCCTTCATCTCAGCATTTTAAAGTATTGAATGAACAGGATTTCATGGATACTTACCGGTACGCAGGGCATCCGCATTTGATGATCTTTGATAAAAATGGAAAACTGATCAGTAGTAATGCACCCAGACCCCATGTTCAAAACGCCCGCAACAGAGCCTCCTTCATGTCTTTAATCGATGAAGCTTTGGCTTATATACCAAGGCAAGAGAAATAGTTGTTAACTATGATAATGATTGTATCCGGCTGCTGCAGCATGCAGCAGCCGGATTTTTGAAGGCGTTCCGGTTTTAATCTTGAACAATATTTGCTGTCTTCCCCCCGATCGTTTTATTGTTTGATCAGGATTTGTTCTACGGAGTCATTACCGTTGTCTACCAGCACATGGTATATCCCGTTTGGTAGTTGGCTGACCGGAAGCTGTAATATGGTAGACTGGTACATACCCTTATGAACAAGCACGCCTGCGGCATTATACATACGTACATGTTTTGTTCCGGGCAGGTCAGTTTCAATACGGATAGCTTTTGTTGCCGGATTAGGGAACAATTTGAAATACTTTTTGCTGTTATGCTTTACTGAACGGATACGGGAGAGCTGGGTGGCGCCATCGAGATCCGTCTGTAACAGGCGATAATAATTGATACCGGGTGCCGGTGATCTGTGCAGGAAGGAATATTGCTGGCTGGTATTGCTGTAACCCGCAGCAGTAACCGTTGCAATGGTATTCCACGTAGCTGCATCTGTGCTATGCTGAACAGCAAAGTCGCGGGCATTCCATTCAAACGAAGTCTCCCAGGAGAGCGAAACCCCGTCTCCCTGCGGAATTGCGATAAAATCCGTCAACGTAACAGGTAAGGTACCTGCAGTGGAGAACGTAAGGAAATCAGGAGTGGTTTCGGGTACCCTTATCCTTAATTCCTGGTTCAACCTGCCGGCAATCACGCCATCCACATCTGCCAGGGCCAGCCGGTTGAAAGTAAGGAAATAGCTTGTTCCGTGGGCCAGGTCAGTTGCAGGATCGATCGTTATTGTTGTAGTACCGGACCCGGTTACATTGGGTGCATCTGCAGGTATGGTTTCCACCACACTGCTGTCAGATAAAAGTCGTATTTGGAAGAAGCCGCCGGTCTTCGTAAAGACATTCTCGTTAAATTCTAGAGTAATATTGCTGTTAACAGGCACGTTGGAAGCCTGGTGTGCAGGCGTGGCAGACGCTAAACCCGGAGCAGCACCAGAGGCTGTAGTGTAAAAGTCATCATTTGTGTTGGGCAGACGAATCCACAGGTCCAGGTCTCCATCACCATCAAAATCTGCTACACTGGAGAAGTTGGCTACATATACACCGGTTGGAGCCCCGGAAGCATATGCTGCCAAAGGGTTGGGAGTTGGTGTAGCGAAAGAGCCACCAAAGTTCCTGAGAAAGATAAGCGGTTGAGAGGCGGCCGTATTATAAACGATATCTGCAAGTCCGTCACCGTCCAGATCCCCCACCTTTACACTGCTGGTAGCTGAACTGGTAAATTCCAGACCGGGAAGAACAGTAGAATTTTCATAAGTTCCATTATTATTCAGCAGGTACACATCATTGGGTGATAACGCAGTTCCTCCGCTCACCCTTACCCATATGTCAAGGTCGCCATCACCATCAAAATCGGCGATATCAGTATTCAGGTTAAATACCAGGGCTGAAGGAACGGAGGTTAAGATGGTGGCAAAAGGGTTGGGGGAAGGTGTGCTGAAAGAATTGCCGTTATTGTTCTGAAGATAGGTCACCGCTGTTCCCGCGCCATTATTGTAAATAATGTCCGGGAATCCATCTCCATTGATATCTGCTACTTTTGCGTTGGCGAACTGTGTACCGGTATATTCCATACCGGCGATCGGGTCGGATTTAATATAAGTACCGTTGTCATTAACCAGGTATACATCATTGGGAGCTATTGCACTGCCTCCATTGACCCGGACCCAAATATCCAGGTCTCCATCTCCATCATAATCCGCCACTGCACAAGCAACGTTGAAAGTAGTACCTGTTGGTGAACTGGCAGTGAAATTGGAAAACGGATTGGTGGCAGGCGTGCTGAAGCTGCCATCGCTATTGTTTTGAAGATAAGTAATGCCAGTACCGCTCCCGTTGTTATAAATGATGTCGGGGCGTCCATCGTTGTTGAAATCTGCTACTACCACAGCTGCGCTGAAAGATCCTGTGTAGTCCATTCCGGAGGGTAAGGTAGTTGTGCTGAAAGTTACCTGCGCATGAGCTGAGCCAACCAATAGAAAAAGAATTGCTGCAACACAGGAAACTGCAGGAAGTAACTTAAAATGTACATGGCGAAATAAGGATTGAACAAATTGCCAGAGGCCCTGGCGATAGGGTAGATTTTTTTTCATATGCACGGGTTTCATCGATAATGAATACTACTGAAATTGGAGGCCTAAATATAAGAATACTGATTTAAGTAAGTGTCGTTCAACGAATCTGTAAAAAAAATGTTGACTATTGTCAAGTGTTTAAATAAGCCGGTGAATTAAGTAAAACTGCCCGCAATCATTGCTGATGCGTTGTTTTAAGCTGGTTGAATTGCAGGATTGCCATCTTTATATTGGTCCATTGCTCCGGATTGAAATCTAATGGACTGAAGGCTCTTAAATGCAGCAGCGACCTGTCCACAAACCTTGCTATAATATGAGCATGAATATTATGCATCTGCATGCTTTTAATGGCCGTGAGTATGAATCTTTTCACCTCATCCTGTGATGAAGCAAGCAGCAGCTTGCTGATTAGCTTTTGGGAATAATTATCCGGATCAGGGAGCATTCTGGTCATTTTAATTTTCTTTATTTCCTGTTTTTATCCAACACTTCAGCAGGTTGTCACAATACATTTCTGTCAAGGAGTAGCCATTGGGTATTTCATCATCCCAGCTGCAGTATGAAACGAAACGTGTTCCGACAGGCATTTCTTCCAGTTGCTTATACAGGTAATGAGTGTAGTAATTATAGAGTTCTTTCGAGTAATCGAGGCTATTGTCTATTCTTCCGTTAGCGGAAATATTCTCGAAAAATGAATTATAGAAATAAAAATGATGATACTGCTTCAGGTTCAGTTGCGTAAAGTTTTTATTAAAGAAATGAACATTTTGCAGTCCCAGCCTGTCTCTGATGTTTTCCCCCAGCAGTACCAGTTCTTCGCGTTGTTCTACACCATAAAAATGAGCAGTGGGGTAATGGTAAGCAGCGGCCATGCAAAACTTTCCGATGCCACTCCCTATATCCAGAATATTCACGTTTTCACCCTGCACTAAATACTGAACCGATTTTCTGACCACCTGTAAAGGTGACCAATGCAGATCGTCCAATTGTTGCATAGGTGGGGGGAGCAGGCTCCGGAACAGTGATTCATCTTCGAAGTATCTGTTCAATGCATCTTCGCTGCGATTGGAAAACATATCTTTTGGTTACACTTTTATTGAATTGTTTTTTACAGGTTTCATACTGGCGAGTTGTCAGCTTTTTACCCAGAACTTCAGCAAAGTGCCTGCATGCGATTCGGAGAGGCAATATTCAGGAGGCAGCTCGTTTTCCAAAGAATGAAAAGTTGCGATCCTGGTGCCGGCCGGCATGTTATTGAGCTTTTTATAAAGTTGACGGTTGTAATAATCATATAAAGAGGAAGAGAAGCTGATATTAGTATCTATTTTTTCGGTATCAGTCAGGTGCTCATAGAATGAGTTGAAAAAATAAAAGTGGTCGAATTCAGTGAAGTCGAGGGATGTGAAATTTCCATGCATGAAAGTTACATTTTCCATCTGCAGGATACTGCCGGCGATATTGGCATGCTCAACCAGGTCTTTCCGTTGTTCTATTCCAAAGAAATGGGCGGCAGGCCGATGACAGGCAGCTGCAATACAGAATTTTCCCACACCGCTGCCTATATCCAGCACCCTGGCATCAGGGGAGGGCGCAAGAAACCGGGCAACTTTCCGGACAATCGCGAGGGAGGTCCAGTGCCGGTCAGCCAGTTGTTTTATGGGCAGGGGATACAGATTGTTGAAGTGTTCATCCGAGCTTAACCATTTATTTCTGCTCTCCAAGGAAGAAGTTTCCTGCTTTGTCATGTAACACAAAATTATATGCTTTGAAGCGTGGATGTAATGGCAGTTTATCACTCCAAAAAGTGATTTTTATCATTTTTAGAATTGGTAACTTTGAGGACCAATATGAGTATCAGAGAAATTTTTCCTATAGACAAATGGGATTTCAAAAGTCAATCGGTCCTGACTGGTCTGCCGGAAGATGAATTGCAGGTATTGACTGCACATCAGACGGAGAATATCTATAGTAAAGGGGAGATCATATTCCGCGAGGGTGGATATCCCTCTGGTATCTTTTATATTAAAAAGGGGAAAGCCAAAAAATACAAAGTAGCCAGGGAAGGTGGTGAACAGATCATTTATGTGGCCAATGCAGGCGAGTTGCTGGGTTTTCATGCCGTACTGGAAGGAGACCGTTATCCGGATTCAGCGGCTGCGCTGGAAGAAAGCCTCATCGCTTTTATTCCAAAAGAAGATTTCCTGAAAGTACTGGAGCAGTCATCTGAATTAAGCAAGAGACTATTAAAAACCCTTAGCCATGAATTTGCTGTAGTGGTCAATAGTCTCGCATTGTTTTCCCAACATTCTGTGCGTGAGCGGCTGGCCCTGCAATTGGTGGTGCTGCGCGAAAAATATAAAATAGATTTTACACCGGGTATGCCTGTTGAAATAAATCTTTCACGTGAAGACCTGGCCAATTTAGTAGGAACGGCGCGGGAAAATATCGTCCGCACATTAAGCGAGTTCAAAGCAGAAGGAATTGTGGAAACCCGGGGACGAAAGATCATTGTGAAGGATGTGGTTGCTCTTATTAAAATAGCGGACTACAAATAATAATTCATCACCTAAGACAGACAGGGTATGATGATCATCCGGAATGAGGGTATACTTGACCTGATCCTCAATTAACTGACAGCACTATCCTTTAGTATAGTCCACATTTTCATATAAAGAATATGGGTAACTTTGAAATGGCCGGACCTGCAAACCGGTCAACGGAGTATTAACCTGAATATTATAATATGAAGAAGATAGGATTTCTGTCGTTTGGACATTGGGCTAACCATCCTGCTTATAAAGCCCGTACCGCCAGTGATACCTTGCTGCAGTCTATCGACCTGGCGGTTGCTGCAGAAGCCATTGGCGTGGATGGAGCCTATTTCCGGGTACACCATTTTGCGGCCCAGCTGGCATCTCCATTTCCCTTGCTATCCGCTATCGGCGCCAAAACCACTAAAATAGAAATCGGAACAGGGGTAATAGATATGCGCTATGAAAACCCGCTGTATATGGTGGAAGATGCGGGTGCCGCAGACTTGATTTCTGAAGGACGCCTGCAATTGGGGATCAGCAGAGGTTCGCCCGAGCAGGTAATCGAGGGATGGCGCTATTTTGGATATGAACCAGCCGAAGGAGAATCCGATGCAGAGATGGGACGCCGTAAAGCGCTCGAGTTCCTGGAAAAACTAAAAGGGGTAGGGTTTGCACAGCCAAATCCAAATCCCATGTTTCCCAATCCTCCCGGCCTGCTGCGGCTGGAGCCTCACTCTGAAGGTCTCCGCGAACGGATCTGGTGGGGGGCTGCTTCCAATGCCACCGCTGTCTGGGCAGCCGAAAACGGCATGCATCTTCAAAGTTCAACCCTGAAGTTCGATGAGAGCGGGAAGCCATTTCATATCCAGCAAGCCGAACAGATCAGGTTGTACAAAGATGCGTGGAAGAAAGCGGGACACCAGCGGGAGCCGAGGGTATCAGTAAGCCGGTCTATCTTCGCCATTGTCAACGAACAGGACCGCCGCTACTTCGGGCAGGAAGCCAGCAGGGGCGATCAGATAGGTCAGATAGAACCAGGCAGGAACGCCATCTTCGGCAGAAGTTATGCGGCAGAACCCGATCAACTCATCAAAGAACTGGCGGCTGACGAAGCTATCCAGGAAGCAGATACTATTTTATTGACCATACCGAATACTTTAGGGGTGGATTATAATGTTCATGTACTGTCTTCAATCCTGGAGCATGTTGCACCGGGATTGGGTTGGCGATAGTTATATGGATATGGAATGTTCTTTTTCCCTGGTTGCTGCAATGATGGGTTTCTAATGACTCCAGCTACCAATATTCGATACTCCCCATTGATCAGGGTTAGCAGATTTGAAATCTGATTTATAACGTTCGGGAATTGTTTCCAGGAAAGAACCGGTAGGATAGGATGGGAAGATCTCTTCATAAGTGGACATGGTCTGAAAAGAAATACGTCTGTAAATATGCGAACGCGTGATATTTTCTTTTCGTTCGAGACCTGATGCCCCTAATAATTCTACAACGCTTTCAACAGTATTCCTGTGAAAGTTGGCGATCCTGGTTTTTTTATCTTCTACAACCAATCCAACGGTTAACCTGGGGTCCTGTGTAGCTACACCTACCGGACATTTATTTGTATTGCACAACAATGCCTGGATACAACCCACAGCCATCATCATGGCTCTTGCGGAATAACAGGCATCAGCACCAAGCGCCATAGCCCGGATGATATGAAAGCCAGTGATGATTTTGCCGGATGCCAGTATTTTAATATGCCTGCGGATGTTCAGGCCGTTGAGAATATTATGCACAAAATCCAATCCATCCAGTAATGGTGCACCTACGTAATTGGAGAACTCCTGTGGCGCAGCGCCAGTGCCTCCTTCAGCCCCATCGACGGTAATGAAATCAGGATAAGCATCCTGTTCTATCATCGCTTTGCAGATGCTGATGAATTCACTTTTATGGCCGATGCACAACTTAAACCCGATAGGTTTGCCACCTGAAAGTTCTCTGAGTTTTTGTATAAAAAATACCAGTTCCCTGGGTGTGCCGAATGCTTTGTGGTAGGGAGGGGAAGCAACCAGCGTATTGGGTTCTATATGCCGGATGGCTGCAATTTCAGGCGTGTTCTTGGTGGCGGGAAGTATACCGCCATGTCCTGGTTTAGCTCCCTGTGATATTTTTATTTCGATCATTTTCACCTGTGGTAATTGTGCCTTCTCGCGGAACAGGTCTTCACTAAAATTACCATCAGCTGTTCTGCATCCGAAATAACCGGTACCGATCTGCCAGATTATATCTCCACCGTGCTTCAAATGAAATGGAGCTAATCCACCTTCTCCTGTATTATGAGCGAAACCTCCGATTTTGGCTCCGGCATTCATGGCTTCAACTGCGTTGGAACTAAGCGCTCCATAGCTCATCGCTGATATATTATAAATACTGCAGGAATAAGGCTGCGTGCAGTCTTTATTGCCAACCATTATTCTTGGATTGTGATCGAGCAGATTGAAATCCTTGGGCGCCATGGAATGACACATCCATTCGTATCCTTCTGAATATACATCCAGTTGTGTGCCGAAAGGCATGGTGTCATTTTCCTTTTTTGCCCGTTGATAAACTGTAGAGCGGTCGATCCGGTTAATAGGTCTGCCATCAATATCCGACTCGATGAAATATTGATAGATTTTAGGACGGAGATCTTCCATTAAAAATCTTAGCCTGCCGAAAACCGGGTAGATCCGCATGATGGAGTGTTTGGTCTGAAGTATATCGTAATATCCTAAACAGGTGAGGGTAATTACTATAACCAAAACTACATACCAGTTGGGATTCAGATATATGGAAAGAGACAGTGTTACAAGGATCAGCAATGTTGAAATGAGAATAAAACTCCGCCGCATAGTGATATTATTTAAGTTCAGCCAATTGAAAAATGGACGTTTTACCAGGAGTATTTTCCTTCTGTTTCTGGTAAAATAAGAGTTTAACAGAAGGACCTACCTGGCAAAGACGCAGCTGTTGGAATTGCGCATATTGTATGTATGAGTCAAATCGGTGATTGATAATCAGGAACGAGATGGTTCCGATGTAACGAAGGTAAACATTTGTGACAGTAATTTTTACAAATGAACCATACCAGGCAAAGGACAGCTCCTAGTTTTGAGACTGAACAGGCCCCAGGGCTCTCTCAAAACGATATGTCATATGGGTATTCATGTTGTGAACACAATTCCCTCACGCGGTAATTTGCAGGTTGTATCCGGAAAATACGCCGGTTGTCACCTGGTTGGCATCAACACGCCGCAAGGGAAAAAGTCTTTATCTGAACAATCTGAGCTTTTGATGAAACTGAACCAGTGCAGAAATGCCCTGCTCCTCCAAAAGAAGATCGATGTCAGACAACTGGCAACGCTGATGCATATGAGCCGGCCAACGCTTTACAGGAAACTGAAAGGACTGACCGATCTCACCCCCAACGAATGGATCAATGAAGCCAGGATGACAAGAGCAGCGGAGTTATTGGCAGAAGGGAGGTACCGTGCCTCTCAGGTTGCGCGCCAGTTGGGATTTGCTTCTCAAAGCAGCTTCGGAAAAATGTTCCTGAAGCAGTTTAAGGTAACACCCGCCACTTTTCAGCGGATAGAAGCAGGATCCCAACAAGCTTTCATCGGAACACCGGGAACTATTCCAGCACCATAACAAAACCTCCCGCTGCTTTCATTTCAATATTTTTTATTGCAGCCGGTTTCCCCGTTTCGGTGGCAAAACCCAATGTTGCCTCACCATCTCTGATGCAGGTTGCTTTTGATGATCTGAAAGAAGACAGGTTGAGCTGGACCCGGCGCGCCGTATTTTCTCCATTAATGCCGGCGATATACCATTTCTTTCCGGCCCTTCGCGCTATAACGATGTATTTACCCGGATAACCTTCCATGAACTGAACATCATCCCACCGGTCAGGAAGCTGCTGCAGGAATTGTTTTACATAAGGCGGCACCTGACTCATGCCGGCTGGCGACTCAGCGATGTGCTGGATACCTGATAAATAGATGACGGCAGTTGCCAGTTCAAATGCGCCGGTGGTTTTCCGTTGCACCCTGGATTGGATTTTGTACAGGTTGGTAGGCGTAAAATCCATCGGGTCGAAAACGTTCCTGGTGAATGGAAGCATCGTGGCATGATTGGCCTCATTGTCCGCATCACGCTGGTTAAAGGTGATCATCTCAAATCCTTTGACCCCTTCGGTAGTTACCAGGTGCGGATAGGTCCGGCTCCATCCACGTGGCAGGGTTGCGCCGTGAAAATTCACCAGCAGTCCGGCTTCGGCAGCATCGTGCAGGATATCAAGGTAATATTGGATCACGGAGCGTCCATCGCCTCCAAAGAAATCAACTTTAATGCCTTTGATTCCCATGTCTTTCAGCAAGGCAAATTCCTGTTGCCTGCTTTGATGTGTCAATAGCTTGTCTTTGGGCGTCATTTTCACCGTGTTCCAGTTGCCGGCTGAGTTGTACCATAACAACAGTCCTACTTTTTTATTTCCAGCATAGGTTGCCAGTTCCCTGATGCGGTCGTACCCGATATTCCTGTCCCAGTTGGCATCTATCAGACAATATTTCCATCGCATGTCAGCTGCGAAATCAATATATCTTTTCTGTTCAGAGTAAACGATGGAGTCATCCTTTGACATGATCCAGCTCCAGGAGGCTTTGCCCGGAATAACAAAACGGGGATCACGCAGTACGGATGATGGCGCCAGGTCTGTTCCCAGTGTTGATTCCATGATTTTTTTGATACTGCCGATGTTGATCACACGCCAGGGAGTATACATAGAGTCTATAGCGCGTGGCAATAATCCATCCGCTTCCATGGTTTCGCGCGGATCCGGAAAGGCAACCCTGAATGCAGGCGACAGCTGTTCATTTTTCAAGCGAGTAGCGCAGTATGTTCCATCGAGCCCCGCCTCGGTGATCAGGGCCCAGGTGTTTCCAGGTAGTTGAAAAAGTGCCGGATAGGCCCATCCTGATGGTGAGGCGGTGGTCACCGGAATACGCTGGCGGTAGTTCTCTTCGTAAGCGGGGTTGGTGCTTTCAAAGCCGGTCTTGGCTACCTGCATTGGTTGCAGGAATGCGCGGGTGGCGGTATCAAAAGTGAATGTTGTCTGTTCATTGTATATCCTTACTGTGTCCCTGGCAGGTATAAAATAGCGGAAGCCGATGCCATCATTGGACACCTGGTAGATGAGCTGAACCCGTTGGCCTGCAGCGTTGCGGAAATAGAAGGTCCTCCTGTTTGCCTGATAGTTTATCCGGCTTTTCTTTCCTGTGAACAATTCATATTTTTCGTTGACGGCGGTTATTGCCGAGCTGCTGTCGAACCGCCATGGCGTTGACGCTCCATCCGGAGAAGTGCTCAGGCCAAGCGAGGAAGGGAGGATGACAGGCTGGTTACCATACGTGGCCTGCCAGGTTATTTTACCATCAGCCAGTTGAACAGCCACTGATATTTTTTTGTCAGGACTGCTAATGCCGGAGGATTGTGCATGGGAAGCCATCGTTGCCAGCAAAATAACAATGCCGGTCAGTTGAAGCCGTATAAGGCACAGGCATCTATTCAGGTATTGGTGTTGCATGAGGTCAAAAATAATGATCATGTTTTGTACCTGATGGATTTCATGAATGGTTGATTGGTCCTGTTGTCTCAAAGTTTGGTATTTGTATGCTGAGTATTCTTTGTAAACTTATATTGCCATCGATCAATTGTTTCAACTCCACTTAATTGAAGAGGATGAATATCTGCAATCGTGTAAGATTTTTTTTTCTGATCCTGTTCCCGCTGGCCGGACATAGTATTCATGCACAGGATAGTTTGTATCAGAACAGTTTTCCGTTACAGGATGTCCGGTTGCTGGATGGACCTTTCAAACGAGCCAGGGACCTTAATCTCCGCGTATTGATGGAATATGATACAGACAGGCTGCTGGCACCATTCAGAAAAGAAGCAGGACTGCCCGCCCGGGCTACCGGTTATCCGAACTGGGAGGGATTGGATGGGCATGTGGGAGGACATTATTTATCCGCACTTGCCATGCACTATTCCGCTACGGGGGATGCAGCATGCAGAAAGCGCATGGAATATATGATCTCGGAACTGCAAGCCTGCCAGCAGGAAAACAACAGGCGTCATCCTGACTGGGGCTATGGTTATGTGGGGGGCGTACCAAACAGCGACAGCATCTGGTCTGCCTTGAAAAAAGGACAGTTCCAGGCTTACAGGGCCGCCTGGGTACCCTGGTATAACCTGCATAAGCTCTATGCCGGGCTCCGTGATGCCTGGTTATACACCGGCAACCAGCAAGCCAAAGCGTTGTTCCTTTCCTTTTGCGATTGGGGTACCGGCATCGTTTCCGGATTGACGGAAGCTCAGATGCAATCGATGCTTGATACGGAACATGGTGGAATGAATGAAGTGATGGCTGATGCTTACCAGATGACCGGTGATGAAAAATACCTGAAGGCCGCCAAGCGGTTTTCGCACCAGATGCTGCTGAACCCGATGGCGGCGGGTACAGACAACCTGGATAACAAACATGCCAACACCCAGGTGCCGAAAGCGGTGGGGTTCCAGCGAATAGGTGAATTGTCGCAGGACAGTATTTACAAAAGAGCAGGAAGTTTCTTCTGGAAAACGGTCACGCATAACCGAACTGTTGCTTTTGGTGGCAACAGCAGGAGGGAATTCTTCCCGGCAAGGTCTGCCAGTATGGATATGGTTACGGATGTGGAAGGACCGGAGTCCTGTAATTCCAACAATATGCTCAAACTGACGGAGGACCTGTTTCGCGCTTCTCCTTCCGCAGCTTATATGGATTATTACGAAAGAACCCTGTACAACCATATACTTTCTACACAACATCCCGTTCATGGCGGATATGTTTATTTTACACCGCTTCGCCCAAGGCATTACCGGGTGTATTCCGCTCCCAACCAGGCGATGTGGTGCTGTGTAGGTACCGGCATGGAAAATCACGGCCAATATAACAGGCTTATATATACGCACCTGCATGATTCCCTGTACGTAAATCTTTTTGCGGCTTCGGAACTGGATTGGAAAGCCAAAAAGATCGTGATCAGGCAGGAAACGGATTTTCCGGCGGCAGAACAGACAAGACTATCGGTCCGCTCCGGCTCTGGCCGGTTCACAATGATGGTGCGTTATCCCGGATGGGTGAAGGAGGGGGCGTTAAAAATCCTTGTAAACGGAAGGTCTGTAAGCTTCACGCAGCATCCTGCTTCTTATGTAGCCATCAGCAGAACATGGAAAAAAGGGGATATTGTTCAGGTATTCCTGCCCATGCACAATTCGATAGAGCAGTTGCCCAATGTTCCCGAGTATATGGCCATCCTGCATGGCCCCATTTTACTGGGGGCCAGAACAGGTACGGAAAAGCTGAGTGGACTGGTAGCCGATGATGGCCGCTGGTCGCATATTGCCGGGGGAGAGAAATTACCGGTTGATAAAGCCCCGATCCTGGTAACGGACAGCCTGGCCCGGGTGATAAACGGATTGCGTCCGGTAAGTGGGCGTCCCCTGCATTTCACATTCCCGGAGCTTAACATGATCAACCCTGCAAAGATAGAGCTGGAGCCGTTTTACGGAATTCACGATTCACGGTATATGATCTACTGGATGGCATTGAGCAAAGACCAGTACAAGGGGTATCTCGATTCGCTGGCATCCGTGGAGCAGGCGCGTTTGGCCCTGGAAAAACGGACCATTGATTTCATTGCTCCCGGTGAGCAGCAACCGGAAGCGGATCATATACTCCGGCAGGAAGGTTCCCGGTCCGGCAATAGCATGGATGCTTTCTGGCGTGAGGCTTCCAATGGCGGCTACTTCAGTTACCAGATGGAAACAAAAAAAGAGGAGGAACTGACGCTGAGGCTGCGCTATTGGGGCAGCGAATGGGGCAACAGGAGCTTTGAGATTTTGATCGATGACCAGCGGCTGGCGACCGAGAACAATACCGGCCGGTGGAATCAGTCGGCCTTCTTCGATATTGAGTATCCCATTCCCACCGCAATGGTGAAAGGAAAAGAGTTTGTGCGGGTGAAATTCCAATCCTTACCGGGTTCAACGGCTGGCAGGATCTATTATGTCAGATTGCTGAAACGCTGAGCAGCGCCAGGCTACTGGGCTACCGGATGATCAGGTTCAACAGGAGCACTCCTGCCAGTCCGGTGATGGAAATAGTGGTTTCCATGATGGTCCACGACAGGAATGTCTGTTTCAGCGAAAGGTTGAAGAATTCTTTGAACATCCAGAAACCGGAATCATTGATATGCGAACCGAACACGCTGCCGGCGCCCACTGCCAGCACCATCAGTTCCGGAGATACACCTCCGGCTGCCACCAGTGGCGTAACCACGCCAGCTGCTGTGATACCTGCAACGGTTGCGGATCCGATGGCTACTCTCAGTAATGCGGTGATCACCCAGGCGAATACCAGGGGAGGCATTTGCCATTTCTCACTGAAAGATGCAATGTACCTGTCTGTGCCACTGTCCTGCAATACCTGTTTAAAGATCCCGCCTGCAGTTATGATCAATAATATAACAGCAATGCCTGCAATAGCTTCATTCAGCCACTTCATGACTGTTTCCATTGTTTTGCCATTCCTGATCCCGAAATACCAGATCGCAACGGAAGTTGCCAGCAGCAACGCAATGGTAGGATCACCGGCAAACAATATGATCTTTCTCAGGATGGTGTCGGGCATACAACCCGCCGCTATCACTGCAACGGTGATGAGGATAACGGGCAGCAGTCCAATGAGAAAGCTGGGAATTGCCGCCGGTAATGCTTTTGCTGTATTTTTTTCTTCCGATAAAAAGAAGGTTTGAATATTTACTTTGATGCGTTTCATGAGTCCGCCCAATAATGGCCCTGCCACGATCACTACCGGTATGGTGATCATCAGTCCATATACCAGCGTTTTTCCAACGTCTGCCTGAAATGATCTCACCAGGAATACCGGGCTGGGGTGGGGAGGCAGGAAGCAGTGTGTAGTGGATAAGGATGCTGCCATGGGGATGGCAACATACAACAGGGGTAATCCTGCTTTTCTGGCGATGGAAAACACCAGGGGTACCAGTATCACAAATCCTGCATTATAGTACAATGGCAGACCTATCAGAAAACCGGTGAGCAGAACGGCCCACTGGATATTCTTTTGTCCGAACACACGGATCAGTGTAACCGAAATCCTTTCTGCGGCACCGCTGATCTCCAGTATTTTTCCCAGGATGGCTCCCAGGCAAATGATCAGGGCAAGCCCGCCTAAAGTATTACCAACGCCTTTCTCCATGGATGCAATGATCTTCATGGGTTCCATGCCCAGGAAAAGTCCGGATAGTATCGCAACAAAAAGCAGGGACAGGAAAGGGCTTACTTTTTTATAAGTGAGGAAGATCTGAAGGCAAATGGCAAGAAATACAACAAGAAGCTCCATAGTGATGCAAGGTTCGTTCTGAAGATGAACAATTGGTATTTATCAGCCTACTGTATTTACCAGTGTACCAATATAGTCAATTGTTATTTTAATTTCATCTCCGGATTTCAGGGTGAAGTCATTTCCCGGAACGATACCGGTTCCTGTCATGATCAGGCAGCCATGGGGAAATGTGCATTCACGGAACACATATCCCACCAGTTCCTGCAGGGACCGTTTCATCTGGCTGATGGCGATCCTGTCAGTGAAGGCAAGCGTGTTATCCCTGTTGATCTCGAGCTGGATCATAGTGTTGCCATTGAGCGGTTCTTCGGTAAGATAGATGCAGGGGCCTATGGCTGCACAGGCATCGTAGGTTTTAGCCTGTGGCAGGTACAGTGGGTTTTCTCCTTCGATGCTCCTGCTGCTCATATCATTGCCAATGGTATATCCGATTATCTTTCCAGATGTGGTTACTACCAGGGTCAGTTCGGGTTCCGGCACATCCCAGGTGGAATCTTTCCGGATCTTCACTTTATCTCCGGTGCCCACAATGCGGTTGGGGGTTGCCTTGAAAAAAACTTCAGGCCTTTCTGCTTCATAGACCTTTGCATAAAAATCCGCTCCGCCGGATAATTTCGATTCTTCCTGCCGCCCGACTTTACTGCGGAGGTAAGTAACGCCGCATGCCCACAGTTCCTGTCTGCCAACAGGAGCCAGGATCACCGAATCGGTCAGGGATGTTTTTTTGGCACCATGACCGGAGGCCAGTAAGGCATGAACTGTTTTCAGCAGGTTGTCGTCATTGATGAAATTATCCCAGTCCTGTACCTGGAATTCAAAAAATCCGTCTTCGTTTTCTATTATAACACCATTTCTTGTTTTATATAGTTTCATTTGTTTTTGGGGTTTTTAGTGTAAATCCCGCGATACGCTATCTCCTGATTTACCCTGTAAAATATCCAGGTCGGCGCCCAGGTGCGCTTGCTGCACATGATCAATGTAAATTTTCACGTACCCTCTGTGAGCCATGGGGGCGGGTGGAACCCAGGCTGCCCTTCTGGCCTGTAATTCATCCTCACTGACGTCCAGGTGCAATCTTCTTTGCTCCACATCCAGTTCAATCATATCTCCGTTCTGTACAAACGCCAGTGTGCCACCGATGGCCGACTCGGGTGATACATGCAATATCACGGTGCCAGCGGCGGTGCCACTCATTCTGCCATCTGAGATGCGGATCATATCTGTGATGCCTTTGCGTAATAATTTTTCCGGCAGGTCAACATTGCCAACTTCGGGCATGCCCGGATAACCAACCGGACCAACGGTTTTCAGAACGATCACACAATGCTCATCGATATCCAGATCCGGATCGTCTATACGTGCATGGTAGTCTTCCATGGTTTCAAAGACTACGGCTCTTCCGCGATGCCTGATCAATTCTTTTGAGGCGGCTGATAATTTGATGATGGCCCCATCTTCACATAAGTTCCCTTTCAGCACAGCGATCCCTGCATTGTGCTGCAGGGGCTTGTCAACGGAGGCAATGACATCCCGGTTATAACAGACGGTTTTGGCGTAGTTCTCGCCGATCGTTCTCCCGTTGGCCGTTATCATTTCATTGTGCAGGTATTCTTTCATCTCATTCATAATTACAGGTAATCCGCCGGCATAATAGAAATCTTCCATCAGGTATTCACCGGAAGGTTTCAGATTGGCCAGTAAAGGAATCCTGCTGCCGATATGATCGAAATCCTCCAGGTTCAATGTTACTCCGATCCTTCCGGCGATGGCCTGCAAATGAATGAGGAAATTGGTGGAGCCGCCGATGGCGGCATTGATAACGATAGAATTTTCAAAAGCTTTGCGGGTAAGGATCTTCGAGAGTTTCAGATCTTCTTTCACCATTTCCACGATCCTTCTTCCACTCAGCTGCGCCATCACTTTTTTTCTGGCGTCCACTGCTGGTATTGATGCTGCGCCTGGCAGTGTGAGGCCCAGTGCTTCCACCATGCAGGCCATGGTGGAGGCGGTTCCCATGCTCATGCAATGTCCCTGGCTTCTGGCGGTACCGATCTCTGCTTCGAGGATATCTTCCGGAGTATAGTTCTCATTCAGTTTTTTTTCTTTTACCATCCAGTTGAATGTACCCGAGCCAAGGCATTCTCCTTTGAACCTTCCATTCAACATAGGACCTCCCGGAACAACAATGGTTGGCAGGTCCACGCTGCAGGCTCCCATTACAGTACTGGGGGTGGTTTTATCGCAGCCTGTCAGCAGCACCACGCCATCCAGGGGGTTGGCGCGGATGCTTTCTTCCGTATCCATGCTCACCAGGTTGCGGAACAACATGGTGGTGGGTTTCATGATGGTTTCTCCTAAAGACATTACGGGGAATTCGAGGGGGAACCCACCTGCCTCAATCACTCCACGCTTCACTATTTCCGCGAAATCCCTGAGATGGCCATTGCAGGGGGTCAGCTCGCTCCAGGTATTGCAGATACCTATTACCGGGCGGCCCCGGAAATAGTCGTCCGGGTAACCCTGGTTACGTAACCATGAGCGGTGCACGAATCCCATCTTATCATCTTTGCCAAACCAGTCGAGGCTTCTTAGTTTTCTGCTCATCTCTTATAGTTTTAGGGTTTCATTTTCTTCATTTATTCGATGTCTCCGGTAGACCAGTTACCATTGATCAGGCGGTGGATGTTTAGTGTGTTTTTATCCTGTAATGCCGGTGGCAATAGCTGTTGAGGCAGATTCTGATAACAGACCGGTCTGGTGAAACGGTAAATGGCTGCTGTGCCAACAGAGGTTGTTTTGCTGTCTGTAGTGGAAGGCCACGGACCTCCGTGCACCATTGCATTGCCTACTTCCACACCGGTGGGGAAGCCATTGATAACAACCCGTCCGGCCTTCTGTTCCAGGAGGTCAAGCAGTTCTTTGTATTCAATTAATTCTTCAACGGTGCCATGAACAGTGGCCGTGATATGGCCTGCAAGATCGCGGGCAATGTTCAGCATTTCATTTTTTGAACTGGCTGATACCACGATGCCGGTTGGTCCAAACACTTCTTCCGTTAATGCAGGATTGTTTTTCAGTACCTGGCTGCTGGTGTTCATCAGCACCGGTACGGCCTGGTTTGCACTATTGCCGGATATGGTTGCGGACACAGCGAGTTGTTCAACACCGCCGGTGGCCAGGTGATGTTGAACACCTGCATTGTAGCTGTTCAGTATCCGGGGTGTCAGCATCACGCCACCGCTGGTTCTTTCAAAGGCTGACCGGAGGAGTTGCAGCAGATCATCTTCCTGTTTTTGATGGATCATCAATCCAGGATTGGTGCAGAACTGGCCAACGCCCACGGTTACTGAAGCAGCATAAGCCGCAGCTATTTCGGCTGCTCTCTCTCTGGCTGCCCCGGGTAATATGAAAACAGGATTGGTGCTTCCCATTTCCGCGTAAACAGGAATGGGTTCAGGTCTGCCTGCTGCAATATCGAACAATGCCTTGCCGGCTTTGAAGGATCCCGTGAAACCGACAGCTTTTATGAGCGGATGTTTTACCAGTTGAATGCCAGACTCTATACCATCATCAAAGAGTAAGGAAAAAATTCCATCAGGCATGCCCGTACTTTTCGCGGCGGTCTGAATGAGTTCACCCACTATCGCTGAGGTGGCAGGGTGGGCGGGATGGGCTTTCACCACAACCGTGCAACCTGCTGCAAAAGCAGAGATGGTATCACCGCCGGCGACTGAAAAGGCCAGCGGAAAATTGCTGGCGCCAAACACCACTACCGGACCAAGGGGAATATGTAAGGAACGTATATCGGGTTTTGGCAAGGGTGTTCTGTCCGGATCTCCCGTATCGATCCTTGCATTTACCCAGGACCCTTCCCGCAGCAGTGTTGCGAACATTTTTATCTGGTTCACCGTTCGCATTCTTTCTCCTTCGATCCTGGCGGGAGGAAGGCCTGTTTCGCGACAGCATACTTTTATCAGCTCTTCTCCGCTGTTTGCAATTGCTTCTGCCAGCGCAGACAGGAAAACGGCTTTTTCCGCGCCATCCATTTTCCGGTATACCTGAAAGGCAGCAGCAGCCCTGTCTGCTGCCAGGTTGATCTCTTCCGGTGTGGCCTTATGGAAAAGATATTCTGTATTACGTTGCTCAGCAGGATCGAAAGAATAAAAAGTTTCTTTTCCCCTGGCTGAGTATCCGAACCCTATAATTTGCTCGCCTTTTATCATGGATGTTCTTTCGTTTATTGTATGCCGTTATATCCTCTTTTGACAGTACTTGTTTATGGCGTGTCCCAGAAGACCCTTGAACTTAATTTGTCGCCACCTATAGCTGCTGCCGCTTCGTTGTAATTAGCGGTATTGGCGGACGCTTCCAGGTCGGGATAGGAAAGCCTTCTTGCAAATCCGGGCGCGCCCAATGCACCAGGAACAGGATTGGGGGTTAATGCAGGCAGGCCGGTCCTTCTGAAATTGGCGAAAGCTTCTGTGCCGTTCCTGATATTAACGATCCAGTATTGGGTATTGATGAGATCGAGTGCCTCAGCAGATGAATAAGCCACATCAGGATGGGCGAGATATGTATTTACATCTGTGTTGGAAATGGGAGTGGTGCCAGGATATAAGGCATAGGTTGCCATGTCGGCGATGATGGCATTTTCATAATAGGTCTTAGCCTGCGCATCGCCACCCGGTATCCATCCTCTCTTAGCAGCTTCAGCCAGCAACAGGGAGGTTTGAGCATAGGTGACCCAGAATTCAGGAACGCCTGGTGCGGCGATGATATTGACGTTGAACTGGGAGTAGTTGAGACCGGATCCGCGGGCTCCCCGGTAGGGACTGCCTGTTGCCAGGATCTGATCGCTGGTTACGCCGATAGGTGCGCCAAACTGATTGGCCAGTGTTACATCCGGGCTCAGGTTATTGGCGATGGCGCCGGGGTCGGCATACTGAGCGATCATGAATTTGGCACGCGGATCAGCGGTGGACTTCAACTGGTTCACAAATGGCTCTGCCGCATAATGGAATTGAGAGAAATTGCGCAAGGCGAGGTTATCCTGCTGCGCAAAAACAGTTCCATCATTCTTTACAAAGGCGTTATCTGCATTGGAAGTCATTACGCCTCCTGTAAAAGCTTCCGAAACAATACTGGCTGCTTTTGTGGGGTTGATCTTGGAGTAGCGCATGCCCAATCGTAGTAATAAAGAGTTGCCTAATTTTTTCCATTTTGCCACCTGGTCCGCTGCATTGCCGGTTTTGGTGGAAGGCTGGGCATTGGTACCGTAAAACAGATCAGCGGAAATGAACTCACCAGAGGGGTTCAAAGCGGCTATAGATTCTTTGAGCTCCTTGTACAGGTCTTCATAGATGGCAGCATCATCATCATATTTGGGAAAGAACTTAGCATCCGATACTGCTTTTCCTGCTTCGGAGTAAGGAATATCTCCGTAGTTGTCAACCAGGCCCATGAACACCTGTGCTTTCCAGATGCGGATGATGCTTTGTAAATTCACTCGGGGGCTGTTCGGTCCGAGCAGGTTCAAAGCCTGGATAAGGTTTTTGACGGGGGGCGCGTTCCCATTGGCCAGTGTGGCATTGCCCGTGTTGGCGTATGACTGTTCCCATTTGGTATTGCTGTTTCCGTCAATATCCTGATAAAAACTGAAGCCGGCATTGGCGCCTGTATTGTATGGCACCACAAATTGCTGCACAATGATATGTTCCGCATTCCAGGTGCCGATATGGTTCCTTTGCGCTCCTGCAAACAGGAGGGCGGGATCAACGGAAATCACACCGTAAGGATTTTTATTTATTTCTTCGAAGTCCTTGTCGCATGCCGCAAAGCAGGTAACCAGGCTGATAAGGATCAATCGGTTTATTATTTTCAGCATATCGTTAGAATTTGACATTTAAGGTTAGGTTGTAATTCCGTGTGGTTGGCAATGCCGAATTTTCATAACCGGCCCTGGTATCACCTGATGACTGGATGGCTTCAGGATCCAGGCCTGGCAGGTCTTTGTAGAGAATGGCCGCATTGCGGCAGGAGGCAGATACGGTAAGGCCTTTCACGAATTTCAACCAGTCGGCTTTTTTGACAAGGTTTGAAAAATTATATGACAGGGATATGTTCCTGAGTTTTACAAAATCAGATTTGAATGTGAAAGGGTCACCGATCTGGTTGTTCCTGTAATCTGTCCAGAAATTCTGTAACCCATTATTGGCAACAGTGACCACATTTTTGTTGGCGGTGCCGGTAACTTCATCGATGCCGGGGAAAATATATCCGTTTTCGCGGCCTTCCAGAGACAGTTTGCTATGTCCCTGCCTGGTCATGTTAAGCAGTGTGGAAGACAATACGGTGCCTCCGAATTTATAATCGATATGTACTCCCAGGCTGAGGTTCTTGTAAGTGAAGTTATTGTTCCATCCACCAGTGAATTTGGGGATGGAGCTTCCTACCGGAATGAAGCCGGTGGTGATACCTTTCAGATTGCCGTTGGAGGGAAGTGGCCGGCCGATGGTTACACCGCTGCCGCTTACGAGGATCTCACCTTTGTCGTTCCTTCTGTACGTCCTGGTATACAGCTGGTTCATGGCTAGCCCTTCCGTATACCTGATCTCGCCCAGGAACTCATTACCCGTGCCATTGAAATAGAGCAGGAGAATGGAACCGCTGGGGTTACCTACATTGAGTACTTTGGTTTTGAGATAAGCGTTGTTCCAGGAGGTGGTCCAGGTGAAATTTTTATTCTGCACCGGTTTATATTCGATCAGTGTTTCCAGGCCACTGTTCTTCAGGGAGGCTGCGTTCTGTTTTGAAGTGGCATAACCCGAAGCCGTGGAAAGGTTCACATCTATGATCTGGTCGGTGGTCACTTTGTCAAATACGGCAATGTCCAGCATCAGCCTGTTGTTGAACAATCTTGTTTCGAGCCCTATTTCTTTTTCGGTTACTGTAAAGGGTTGTAAGAAGGGGTTGGGAGCTGCTGTTCCGTTAACGCTGGCCAGGGTCTGACCATTGAACAGGTTGGCACCAAGCCCGTAGATCAGCTGACCATCATATGGGTTCACCAGCGCCACGCTGCCTACCTGTGCCCAGGAGGCCCTTAATTTACCGTAGGAAAGCCAGGTCTGGTTCTTCAACAGTTCGGAGAATACAAAACTTCCCGATACAGATGAATAGAATTTGCTGTTATTATCCGGGTGCAAAATGGAAAACCAGTCATTCCTTCCTGTAGCGCTGAGGTACAGGAAATTCCTGAAGCCGATATCGAGTGTGCCATACAGTGAGTTCACGCGTTGCTGGCTGTAGTTGAACCCATCGTTAGTGCCTTTTACGGTACCATTCCTGTAAGAGTAAAGATTGGGCACGGTGAAGTTGGTAGCCGTTTGAACGGTGTTCTTCCATTCAGATCTCAGGGTATTGCCACCAAAACCGGCATCAACGGAGAAATCTCCGATGCGGTTGCTGGTTCCCAGCAGGAAGTCTGCATTGATATCTGTGGTAGTGGTTTGATTCAGGTTGTAATTGCCCCTGTAGGTGATGGTAGGAGTGGTAGTGGCGATCACGGTGTTGGCACCTGTGCCGTTGAGTGAGTTCCATTCAGCGAAGCTCTCACTATGGTCGTAGTTGAACCTGCCCTGTGCATATAACCAGCTGGCCACATCATACCGTAAGGTAGCAGTACCCAGCAAGCGGTTCCTGTCTTCTTTATATTTCTGTCCGTTCTGCAACGCAAAGTAAGGATTGTTGACGGTGCCCTGGAAACCGCTTGTTTTCCATTCCGCTCCTGTGGCGGGATCTTTGGCATGTTCCCTGTATGCTTCAATGGGTGTGGAAATGGGCATCCTGTTGAAGAAGTTGACAGCGCCATCTCCCTGTGTGCCTATCTGCGGCGGGTTGATATAATCCTCATCTGCGTAGTTGATGTTCAGCAGAAATTTGAGTTTTTCAATTAGCGTTTGATTGATGCCAACGTTGAAGATCCTTCTCTTGTATTCATTGGAAGGCACAATACCTTTGGAGTTGGTGGTGGAGATGGATGCCCTGAAACTGCCATTGGCACCACCGCCTGATAAGCCAAGTGTATTGGTAAAGTTGGTTCCTGTTTGCAGGAAATCGAACAGTTGATGAGGGTATGCGGAATAGGGCCTCGATACGCCATCGTAGTTGATGGTGGGCACGCCATCGAGTTTGGCTCCCCAACCGAACTGGCCGTTGCCTTGGATCTGTTCGGCGGTGGTGAATTTCTGTCCGCCCTGTCCCTGACCATATTCGGTCTGAACAATTTCATCCATGAAGTTCAGTGCTCTTGAGGCGGTATAGCTGGAGGTGAAGTCCACGCCGATGCCCTGATTTTTCTGACCGGATTTGGTAGTGATGATGATGGCTCCGCGCGCTGCCCTTGATCCATACAGGGCGGCTGCTGCAGCGCCTTTCAGTACGGTCATGCTTTCAATATCATCCGGGTTGATATTGGCGAGGTTGTCTCCGCGGTCGCGCGATTGATCGCGGCCTTCGGCAAACCTGGCTCCCTGGTCTATAGGTAGGCCGTTAATAACCAGGAGGGGGGAGTTGTCAGCGCCGGAGAAACCAACCTGTCCGCGGATGCGGATCTGGTTACTGGCTCCTGCACCTGCCGCCGGAGGAGTGATATTGAGGCCTGCCACTCTGCCTTCCAGTGCTTCTCCCACATTGGCGGTCCTGTTTTTGACCAACTCATCCGGGTTGACATTGGTGGTGGCGTAGCCCAGTTTTTTGGATGCTCTTCTGACACCAAGGGCGGTTACGATCACTTCGTTGTAATCCGTTCCGTCGCCTTTGAACAAGCTTATAGAAATATCGTTCCTGCCACTTACCGGCACTTCCAGCGTGGCAAATCCTATATAACTTATGATCAGGATATCATTGGCTCCTGCATTGATGGAGAAGCTTCCTGATGCATTTGTTGACGTGGCCCTGGAAGTACCTTTTACAGTTACCGTAGCTCCGTCAACAGGCTTCTTTTCATTATCGAGTACTTTACCTGTCACCTTCTGGGCATTGGCGCCTGCAGTGATCAGCATGAGCAGTAAAAAAAGAAAAAACAGTCGGGGTTTGCCTGGCGAAAACGCAGGTAAGGTTTTTTTCTTCATATAAGCAAGTTGTTTCGTAATTAAAGTAGCCCTAAGTGCGGCTTTTGCATTACAATATTGTTATATAAACACTGCAAAAACTTCCAAAATAACCCGTTGTTGGATTTTGTACAAAATGCTTGTTGATTTGGCAGATATTTATTCTGTCAATGGACGTATATTTAATTGCCAACGATTGCTGATGAGTCAATTTCTATTACGAAATGATCATTCCCCTGAACTTGAGCATTTTGTGCATATCCTTGAGTTTGCGCAAAAGAAGAACAGTTCTATTCATCTGAACTCCTTTACCGACGCCACTTCCAGCTATCTCCGCATTTATTATATCCTCGAAGGAAGGTTTGATTGGGTTATCAATGAAAAATTATATACGCTTTATCCTAATGATCTTGGTGTTATACTTCCGGGCCATCAACTCTGTGCGGAAAAAGGATACCTGGATATAGGAGCACTTTACTGGCTTCATCTGCAATTGCCCATGCCTGAGAGAACAAATATAACCTCATCCGGAGCATGGAGCCAGATCTCCGCGCAGGAGCTGGTTTCGGTGAAAAAAATGTTGTTCCAGGATGCCACGCCTGTGCTTTCCAGTGTACCCGATGCGGGCACCATCTTCAATTCCCTGCGGAACGAATTGTTCAACCAGGAGATCGGCTATGTTACCAGGGTGAACCAGCTGCTGGATGAACTGCTGATCCTGCTGACAAGAAAGTATGCCCAGCAGGAGAACCCGCAACGCGATTTTCCCCAGACTTTTTTAAAACTGGAAGAAACGCTGAGGAAAGACCTGTCTCATCCCTGGACGGTAGAAGAGATGGCGGCACTGGTAGGTTTGGGAACTACGGCGTTCAGTGATAAGGTAAAAAAATTCACCGGATTTTCCCCTATGAACTACCTGATCAATATCAGGATCTCGGAGGCGATCCGCTTATTGAAGAAGCCGGAAGTGCAGGTAACGGATATAGCCCTGGATACAGGATTTTATTCTTCACAGCATTTTGCCACCACCTTCAAAAAGCTAACCGGACATACGCCCAGTCAATTCCGGAAAAACAATACTTAAACGCTTTGCCATGACATCCAACAAAAAATGCATCATCACCATTGAGATCGGAACAAATGCGGTAAGGGTTGTTGCGTTTGATCTTTCGGGTAAGACCATCGCGTCCATGAAAGGCTCTTATCCCACGTTTCATGCACAGCCTGATTTCAGTGAGCAGGACCCTGAGCAGATCTTCATTACGTTGCTGTATGTTTTGAAGAACCTCCTGAATGAACATATACATCCTGAAAAGATTCAGGTGACCAGTATTTGTTTCAGTGCTTCCATGCACAGTGTGCTGCCTATCAACAAAAGCGGTACTCCTCTGGGCAATGCCATTACCTGGGCTGATAACCGCGCCAGGAAGGAAGTTGCTCTTTTAAAAGGCTCTTCCGATGGTAACCAAATATATATGGCAACGGGCACTCCCATGCATCCCATGTCCCCATTGTTCAAGATCGCATGGCTCAAGAATAATGATAAAGAAAGGTTCAGCAATACCAGTAAGTTCATACAGCTGAAAACTTATATCATCCATCAACTGACAGGTGAGTACCTGATAGATTACAGCCTGGCGTCGGCAACCGGATTGTTGAATATTCATACCATCAAATGGGAGGAAGCCGCTTTATCATATGCAGGTATCAATAAAAGTATGCTTGCAGACCCCGTACCTGTTTTTACTTCCTGTGGCAAGCTGAAAAAGGCATATCAGAATTCATTGGGCCTTACTGCTGCCACACAGCTGATCGTTGGCAGCAGCGATGGTTGCCTTGCCACCCTGGGAGCAGGTGTGTGGGATGGAAATAAGGCTACTATCACCATTGAAGACAGTGGAGCGGTGCGGGTGATCGGGAAAAAGGTGTTGAATGATACGCAACAGCGTTTCTTCAATTACCTGCTCACTGAAAACTGTTATGTATCCGGTGGGCCTACCAATAGCGGCGGCATCATCTTCGAATGGTTCGCCAAACAATTCGGGGATTTTAAATATGCATATGACCTGGAGCATACCATGAAAGATCTGATTGCCATTGCTACCAAGGTGGAAGCCGGTGCCGATGGATTGCTGTTCCTGCCTTACCTGCTTGGCGAACGGGCCCCTATCTGGGATGCCAATGCAAGAGGTGTGTATTTCGGCATCAATATCAAGCATGAACGAAAACATTTTATCAGGGCAGTTATAGAAGGGATCTTATTCGAAATATACAGCATCGGAAAAATACTCGAAGAACACAGTACTATCAAAAGCCTGTCCATTAATGGAAGCTTTGCTTCCATTCCTCTCTGTGCACAGATCATTGCCGATATGTTCAATAAACCGGTCAGCATCAGCCAGCATAATTACAGTGTTGGTGCCGGCGCATACCTGTTAAGCGCTACTGAGATGGGGATCTTTAAAAGCCTGGATGAAGCGGCCAGGAGCATTGAGCTGACGGAAGAGTATTTCCCCAAGAAAAATATCAACGGTATTTACAGGAAGCATTTTGAAATCTTTGAAATGCTGAGCACTAAACTGAAACCCGATTTTGAAAATGTAGTCAACCTGCAATAGGCATAGCTTAAATACTCCTGATGTATGGCAGTTAAAAATAAACCTTATTCTGTTTTTTGTTATACCGCTGCATTGCTCTTCCTGCTGCTTTTTTCGTACACCACCGTCCGGCAACTGCATAACTGGTCAGGCATCCTGCTGGCCCTGTTCTTTGTGTTCACGGCTATGGCATTCCGCGCGAGCCTTGCCCTGAAAGGGTATTGGTACAGTGTGGTGATCCTTGCTGTGGCCAGTATTGCCATGTACTATCCGCAATATTTCTTATCGGTGGGCGGAAAGAATGCATCCTTCTTCATTCCCATTCTTTTACAGGTGATCATGTTTGGAATGGGAACTGAATTGAGCCTTAAAGATTTTGCACAGGTGATGCGCATGCCTAAAGGGGTGTTCATTGGTACGGCCTGTCATTATATCATCATGCCCCTGGTTGGATTTGCAGTAGCGCATCTGTTCAGTTTCCCAAACGAGATAGCGGCGGGTATCATCCTCATTGGTTGTTGCCCAAGCGGACTTGCGTCCAATGTTATGTGTTACCTGGCAAAGGCAAATCTTGCCCTATCCGTTTCCGTTACTACCATCTCCACATTGCTGGCGCCATTCCTGACCCCGCTGCTGATGAAATTCCTGGGAGGAAGGTATGTTGAGATCGATCTCTGGGCAATGGTATGGGATATCACAAAAATTGTGATCCTGCCGATTGCTGCCGGCCTGGCATTTCATTACCTGGTAAGAGGAAAGGTCAAATGGCTGGATAAGATCATGCCGGTGATCTCCATGGTGGGCATAGCGCTGGTGCTGCTGGTGATCACGGCGGCGGGGCGAGATAATCTGCTGAAGATCGGAGGGCTGCTGATCATCGCCACCTTCATTCATAATGTGTCCGGTTATTTTCTCGGTTACTGGTCTGCCCGGGTATTCAGGTTCCCCGAAAAGGATTGCAGGACCATCGCCCTGGAAGTAGGGATGCAAAATGCGGGGCTTGCTTCCGCACTGGCAAGAGGAATGGGCAAAATAGCTACTGTCGGGCTGGCTTCCGTGATCTTCGGAACCATGATGAATGTGACCGGTTCTTCCCTCGCCAGCTGGTGGCATAGCCGTCCGCCACGTGATGAAGAAACGGAAAAAGGATAGTCCTGAAATAAATTTTACATCATTAAAATATCAACAATGGTCAGATCTCTTTTGATCCTTTGCATCATAGCAGGTATGGTGCTTCCGGCTGCTGCCCGGCAGGTGCAGATAAGCAGGGACGAACTGATTGCGCTTACACGTGAATGGAAAGGTGAGCGGTTTCCCGATGGAAGGCCGAAAGTGCCGGATGATATTCTCAGAAGGATGAAATCGGTAAGTGTGGAAGAGGCCTGGGCCACTATGAGCAATGCCGGGTACCGCTACCAGATTGCAGAGGGATGGGAGCTCATCAATCCGGATAGTGTGCTGGTAGGCCGGGCAGTAACAGTAACGTTCATGCCCGGACGGCCCGATGTATGGAGTGTTATTGATTCAATCGGAAAAAAGGAAGGAAGAAGGGCCCAGAATGTATGGGCCGTGGAAATACTGCAAAAAGGGGATGTGTATGTTGCGGACCAGTTCGGCGCAAAGCGTAACGGGCCTACCATCGGCGACAATGTCGGAAACGCCATCTATGCCAAAACAGGGAACGGCATTGTGTATGACGGCGCCCTGCGGGATGTGGAAGGACTGAAGGAAATTGGCGGGTTCACTTCTTTTTATACCAGCTACGATCCTTCGTATCATAACCCGGGTACCGGGCCCAACAGGGACCTGACCACCATGATCACAGGCATCAACCGGCCTACGCGTATCCGCACGGTCACGGCAATGCCCGGAGATGTGGTGCTGGGCAAACTCGGTGTGGTGGTATTCATTCCGCCCCAGCTGGCTGAGCGCGTGGTGATCACCTCGGAAATAGTACGGCTGAGAGACCTGTTCGGGCATCAGCGTTTGAAGGAAGGAAAGTACACGGCAGGCCAGATCGATACACGCTGGTCGGATGAAATAGAAAAGGATTTTTCCAGATGGCTGAATGAACATATTAATGAATTACCGGTAGGGAAAGCGCAGATCCAGGAATTCCTGAAGGAAAGGACCTGGTAATGCTTCATACATTTCCCGCCTGTTTTCAATAAACCGATTCCAGACTTTTCAAATTATTACAATGACAAATTCGAGAAGATCATTCATAACAAAAACAGCCTTGACAGCGGCCATAGCACCAGTATCCGCCTTATCCGTTTTCGGGAACGGACTAACGGAGGCGGTGGATAAAAGTCCTCGGTCTTCGGCGCCTTCCGATCTGAAGATCAAAGAGGTGAAATGTGGTTATTCAGGTGGTGGCCTCTTCATCCAGATCACCACCAACCAGGACATAGTGGGGTATGGAGAAGCGGTGGATGCTGTTGGAGGAACCTATCACCTGGTGCAACGCCTGGGCGGTTTCTTAAAAGGAAGAAGCCCTTTAAGTCCCAATGTGATCTTTGAACAATTCCGCAAAAGCGCTTTTTTTGGCGGTGCTCAATCAGGCATGTATGTAGCTGTATTGAGCGCATTCGATGCTGCATTATGGGACCTTTGTGGTAAAGCATTAGGCCTGCCGGTTTACCAGTTGCTGGGTGGAAAGTTCCGGGATAAAGTAAGGGTATACTGCGATACACAATTGTACTCCGTTCGTAATCCTAAACCGGAGGAGTATGCGAAAGTGGCCCGGGTGGCGGTTGACAGAGGTTATACTGCCATTAAATTCGATCTGGATGAATTCAACGATCCCAATAAATATGACAGGTGGAACTGGACGGCCAGTCTGGCTGAAATTGAAAGGATGTACAATTCAATTGAAGCTGTGCGGAAGGAGGTGGGACCTCATATAGATATCTGTTGCGATATGCACGGGCGTTATGATGCGCCAACCGGAAGGAAGGTGGCGAAAGTGATGGAGCCATTGAACCTGATGTGGCTGGAAGAACCCGTTCCTGCCGATAATGTGGACGTGTATAAAACCATTTCGCAGGAAACCAGTACTCCTATTTGCGGGGGCGAGAATTTTTACCTCACTTTTGGTTTCACCCGTTTGTTATCCGAAGGCGCCGTTGATTTCATCATGCCTGACCTTCAGAAATGTGGTGGACTTGGTGAAGGGCAGCGTATTGCCAACCTGGCGAACGCTTATTATGTTCCATTTTCGCCGCATATGGTCGGCTCTTTCCTGGGTGCAATGGCCACGGCGCATGTTTGTGCTTCAGTACCAAATTTTCATATCCTCGAATGGCAAAGTCAATTCGATACGGAGAAAAAATGGAAAGATATCGTTGTGTATGATAAACCATTTATCGAAAAAGGATTCCTTCCGGTTTCCGACAAACCCGGCATTGGGGTTGACCTGAACCTGGAAGGCCTGAAGAAATATGCCATACCGGGCATCCCGTTTTTTGAATAGGCCCGTGGCCTGTACAACACCTCATTTCTTTACTTTCAAATTTTTTGCCGTGAAGAAAATTACGACGCTTTCATTATTGCTTTGCCTGTTATATGCTGCTTCCGCACAGGAGAAAAAAGCAGGCTCAGGCACCATCGAATTCCTGGAACCGGAGCTATACGGGCTGATCAATAAAGATGCAGTAGTGGAAATCATTGCAGAAGGTTTTCAGTTCACAGAAGGGCCGGTATGGGTGGAAAAAGAGCAGATGTTGCTGCTCTCCGATGTGCCGGGCAATTGCATTTACAAGTGGACGGCAGCAACCGGCAAGACCATATACCTGTCACCTGCCGGGTATACTGATTCTGCAAAACGGGGCGGTTTTATGGGGCCCAATGGTCTCGTGATTTCTGAGGATGGGAAACTGCTCATTTGCCAGCATGGCGACAGAAGGATTGCCGCCATGGATGCACCGCTCCATGCGCCGAAGCCTGTGTTCACTACCGTGGCTGCAGGGTATGATGGCCGCAGGTTCAACAGTCCGAATGACCTGTGTTTTGCCGGCAATGGCGACCTGTATTTTACAGATCCCTGGTATGGGTTTGAAAAAGGACCGAAAGATCCTGCGCGCGAGATCCCTTTTCACGGAGTATATAAAATGGATAAGACAGGCAAGGTCACCTTGCTCATCGATTCGATAGAAGCACCCAACGGAATTGCTGTTTTTCCGGATGGAAAAACCTTACTGGTGGCCAACTCCGACAACCTCAAAAAAAGATGGTATGCCTACACCATCAAACCTGATGGTACATTGACGGATGCGCGGATCTTTTATGATGTAAGCAATGAAAAGGGAGCAGGAGGATGTGATGGGTTGAAAATAGATGCTCAGGGTAATGTTTTTGCTACAGGGCCTGGTGGCATCTGGATCTTCACTCAGGCAGGTAAACTGATCGGAAAAATTAATATCAATGGAACAAGTGTTGCCAACTGTGCTTTAACAACAGATGGCAACACTTTATATCTAACTGCAACGAAATATTTATTGCGTGTGAAAATGAAATGATGTGCAGGCACTGATCAAAGAAGATCTGTGCTGTCTGCTTATCTGAATAACAGCGGCGCCAGTTCACGCAGGCTGCGGCGCCAGGTCAGGAACTCATGTGCAGTATTCTCTGAAATATAGGATACGGCGTTGATGCCGGCAGCTTTGAGCGCAGCGGTGGAATTCTTAACGGCATCAGGACGTTCCTTACTGCCGCAGCTCTGGAATATAAGCTTCACTTTTGATTTGTCTTTTATCTCTTCAGGTGTATAAATACCACCGCTCATCAGGGCGTACCAGGAAAAAACGTCCGGCTTGTTGAGTGTGATGGTATGTGTTTCCATGCCACCCATGGAAAGGCCGGCCATGGCGCGGTGAGAGGATTTGGCGATGGTACGGAAGTTGGCATCGATATAAGGGATCAGTTCCTCCGTCAGCACGGTCTGAAACGGCTCGATCTTAAAGCTTCTTATCCCTCCGAATTTTACATCATTGGTCATTCCATAGGTCATTACAATGATGAAGGGCAGTGTTTTTCCTTCAGCGATCATATTGTCCATGATCAGGTTGGCCCGTCCCTGGTTGCTCCAGGCAGTTTCATCTTCGCCCCATCCGTGTTGAAGGTAGAGTACGGGATAATTCTTCTTTGCATGACCATCATATCCCGGTGGGGTATACACGAAAGCCCTGCGGGATGTATTGGTGCTGGGGGAGGGGAAAAGCACCTGCACCACCTGTCCATGCGGTACATTTTTGAGGGCGTAAAAATCCTGGTCATGAGCGGGGATCTCGATGCCGCTTTCCCAGCGAACGGATCCATAATAATTCAGGGCGCCCGGATCATTGAACTTTCCGCCATCGATCCTGACGTTGTAATAATGGAAACCTTCATCCAGCGGGCCTTCTGTAGTGCCCATCCAGGTGGAGTCCGGCATTTGTTTCAGTTTTGTGCCGCCCCTGCCACCAAGACCCAGGCTGACACGGACGCTATCCGCAGAAGGAGCGATGATCTTGAAACGGGCGTAGCCCTGTGAGTTGACCTGCGGGTATTCCTGCCCGGGTTGATTCAGGGAAGAAGGCTTGAAGTCTTCCTTTACCTGGTCAGGATTTGTTTGGGCAATGACCGCAGCAGGTAATATTGCCGCAGCTAAAGCAAATACCAGTGATTTCATCTTAGGCGATTTTAGGTGTATGGTAAAATGGTTATTTCTGTTTCCTGATCTTCGCGATATATTCGGAAGGGAGCATGCTGAATTTCTCTTTGAAAGACCTGGTAAAATAATTAGGCGTTGTAAAGCCAACTTCATAGGCGGTTTCCGAAATGGACAATTCCTTTTTTTCCATCAGGGAGATAGCTTTGTTGAGCCGGAAGGAACGGATGTATTCCACCGGTGTTTCGCCGGTTATTTCCAGCATTCGCGCATACAGGGTTCCCCTGCTCATGCCGATCTGCTTGCTCAGGTTCTCTACCGATAACTGGGGATTGGTCAGGTTATTGTCGAGATAATTCACGATGCCTGCCAGCAGCTTTGCATCCGGTGATTCCATTTCTACTTCCGGCATGGCAACATGGATCTGTTTGGAGTAGGCGGTCTTCATATTATTCTTCAGATGTAGCAGGTTCCTGATCTTGGCATTTAAAACTTCAATATTGAATGGCTTGGTAATATAGTCGTTGGCTCCTGCCTCGAGGCCCTTCAATTGTTGTTCATGGCCGTTCATGGCGGTGAGCAGTATTACCGGTATATGGCTGGTCCTTTTGTCGGATTTCAGTTTGTTGACCAGTTCGATCCCATCCATTTCCGGCATGCTGATATCGGTAAGGATCAGTTGCGGGTGATTGGATAATGTTTTTTGCCAGCCTTCTTTTCCATTGATCGCTTCCAGTATCTTATAATTGTTGCGAAGATTGTCTTTGAGGTAATACCTGAAATCTTCATTGTCTTCCACCAGCAGTAAAGAAAGGTCTTCGGGTAAATTGTTTTCTGCACCTGCCGATACCGGGGTTTTTGGATGCGGATCCGGATCCGGCGCGGGCAAATTGGGTTGTACAACGGGCATTACCTTCTCCGCTTCAATAGCGCGTTTAAGCGGTAATTGTATGGTGAAGGAGCATCCTTTTCCCGGTTCACTTTCCACCTGTATCCTGCCATTGTGCAGCTCAATGAATTCTTTGGTGATGGAGAGGCCGATGCCGGATCCCTGGTTGAGGATAGCGTTGTTTTCATTCTGGAAGAACCGGTTGAAGATCATTTCTTTTTTATCTGCGGGGATACCGATGCCGGTATCGGTCACAATGATGGACACCATTGTATACTCCGGATCGTCCGTGCTCTCTGCTTTCTGAAGGTCTACTACAATATGCCCGCCGGGTAAAGTGAACTTAAATGCGTTGGACAATAAGTTGAATAATATCCTTTCCATTTTATCCCTGTCGAACCAGGCATCCAGCCGGTCAATACAGGTTTTGAGCGTGAACTCGATATTTTTCCTTTCCGACATGTCCCTGAAGGAGTCCGTCACTTCCTTCAGGAAGGAAATGAACTCACCCTTTGATAACCGGAGTTTCAATTCCTGCTCTTCCATGGTTCTGAAATCGAGCAACTGGTTTACAAGGTTGAGCAGCCTTCTCGCATTCCGCCTGATCATATTGAGTTTGTCCTGTTTTTCAGGGCGGTCTTCTCCTTCTATCAACTGGTCTACGGGCCCCATGATCAGGGAAATGGGTGTGCGGAAATCATGACTGAGATTGGTGAGGAATTTGATCTTCATCTGATCCAGTTGCCGTTTCCTTTCGATCTCCTGTTGTTCCTGTTCGCGGGCAAATTTTTTCCTGATCCTGGAGATGCCTTTATGACGGCTGTACAGGATAATGGCTCCAAAGGCCAGTATGTAAAAGATATAAGCGTAGGTGGTACGCCAGAAAGGAGGCTTGACATACACTTTGATGGTAGTATCGTTTGCGCTCCAGATGCCGTCGTTGTTGGCAGCCTTCACCCGGAATATGTATTCGCCGGGGTCCAGGTTGGTGTAGGAGGCGATATTCCCGGAGCCGGTATAGTTCCAGTCTTTGTCGAACCCATCCAGTTTATACGCATATTGGTTCTGCCTGGCCATGGTATAATTCAGGGCAACAAAGCCGAGTGCAAAATTCTGTTTGTAGTTGAGCCGTATTTCACTGGCTATCGAAATATGATCCTTGATAGCTGCCTCATTACCGGCCTGTACTGATTTGTTGGAGATCCTGAGATCGGTGAGTATCACGCGGGGAACGTTCCTGTTCACCCGCAGTTCACCGGGATAAAAATGGTTGAAGCCTTCCAGCCCGCCAAAGAAGAGCTCGCCATCCGGCAGTTGTAACCCTGCCGCACGAACGAAGTTGGAATTCTGCAGCCCATTCATATAGGTGAAATTCCAGAAGGTATCTGAGCCTGTATCCAGCCTGCTGATGCCAGTATTGGTAGACAGCCAGAGTTTACCGGTATTGTCTTCCACTATCTGATAGATCATGGTATTCTGCAAACCATCCTTCTCCGAGTAGAGCCTGAATTGCTGTTTTTCCGGGTTAAAGGCGGCCAGACCGCTGTAGGTGCCTATCCACATTTTTCCTTTTTTGTCTGGCTGGATACACTGGATCTTATTGCTCGGCAGGGAGCTGTTCTCCTGCGTGAAAATTTTCCATTTGCCCGTTGCCGGTGTAAAAACAGCGATGCCGCCTCCATGGGTTCCGATCCAGATATTCCCATCGGGGTCTTCTGCGATAGCACGGATATAGCCATTGATGGGCAACAGGGTTTCGTTGTTCCGCGGAAGTGGGGAATACCTGGCGGTCACGTGTTCGTCACGCACAACAATGAGCCCGTTCCCGTTTGTGCCGGTCCAGATATTTCCTTTGCTGTCTTCAAACAAACAGAAAATATCATTGCTGGTGAGGTCGTCCGCTCCGTTTCCTTTTACCAGTTGCCTGGTTTGCCCGGTTTGCTGGTTTAGAATGATCAGGCCACGGGTGTAAGTGCCGATATACAGTTTGTTGTTGCCTGAAGGCAGCAGGGCGAGCACAGAGAGATTATTGCCCTGTGTATTTTTCAGTGGAATATTCACAGGACGTACCTGGTCGTTTTTCCGGTTGAGCTCGTACAGGCCATTGCCGTCTGTTCCCAGCAACACGTTGCCGTTTTTGGTTGCGGCAAGTGATGTGATGACCGCCACATGGTCCCTGTTCTCCTGGAAACTGCTGCTCAGGGTGAGGTCGAAGAGATTGAGGTTCTTGTCGTACTTGCAGATACCACCCTGAAAGGTCCCCAGCCAGTATATGCCCTGCTGATCGATGTACACGCACCGCACTCCTTTGCTGGTCAGGCTCTGGTGATTGCGGTTCTCCTGCGTGAATACCGTATGGGTACCGGTTGCAATATTGTAAGTATATAATCCATTGGTGCAACCTATCCATAACAGTCCCTGGTCATCAGCCGTGATGCAGCTGATATCTCCTTTGTCTAAAAAAGAATAACGGGTGAACCCGGATCCGTCAGGCTTCAGTTTGCACAGACCTGTAGCGGTACCTACCCAGATATTCCCCCATTTATCTTCCGTGACTGCTCTTATGCTGTTATCGGGTAAGCTGGCGGGGTCATTCGTGATATGTTCGTATCTTCTTTGTGAATTTGTTTTGATATCATACCGGAACAGGCCTTCGTCTGTGGCGATCCACAATGCTTTTTTACTGTCTGCATACACGGAAGTCAGCGTTGCCCTGATCTTCTTTCCCATCGCATCCTTCAGTTCCTGCCTGGAAATGGACCGGGATTGAGGGTCCAGCATATACAGCCCTTCGAACTGAGCGATCCATACCATACCCCTGTAATCGCTGCAGATGCTCCTGATCACATCGCTGTTGCTGAGCAGGGCAGCGTCTGATTTCACCGGATTATGCAGAAAACGGTCCTTCTTCCTGTCGTACATGCTGAGCCCTCCGCCACTGGTGCCGATCCAGAGATTGCCTGTTCTGTCTTCATGTAACGTCAGTACTTCATTGGTTGGTAAGCTGGTACTGTCGCCCGGTTTGTATCTGTACACGGTAAAATTGGTGCCGTCGAATTTATTCAGGCCATCATCAGTGCCAAACCACATGATGCCATACCTGTCTTTAAGTATCGTGTTCACCGAGTTCGACAGGAATCCATCCCTGGAGCAGAGCGAAGTGAATTTGATGTCCCTGTTCTGTGCCAGGGTATTGGAGCATATGGCTGATACAGCGCAAAAAAGGATATAGGCAATTTTTTGCATGTCGGCAATCGTTTTGGTTTGGCAAGGGATGTAGCGGAATGAACAAATCTGCTACTATCCTGAACAATTTGTCAATCTCCTTGAATATCGCTTTTTTATTTTTACTTTCACTTAATAAATGTACGAATGACATTTATTATTTCCTATAAATTTCTGATTGCTTAAAACGCTGCTGCCATGTGTAATAAAAACTTCCTGCCGGAATGTACTGTAACATTGCAGGCTCCTTTCCTGATTACCAGTGCAGTAACTGGCGCTCCTCTGCCGCAACGCTTCAAAATATTTATTAAATACCTGAATTGCAATAATGAAAGCATTTAAATCAATAACCGCCGTATTGGCGGTGATGGCGGTGATTTTATCGGGTGGCCGCTGTATGGCCCAGGTACATCCTTACCAGGATCTGCGCCTGTCATCGGAACAAAGGGCCGCTGATCTGTTGGCGAGGCTGACACTGGAAGAGAAAGCCTCCCTGTTATTCGATCAGTCGCCCGCTATCCCCAGGTTGGGCATCCGGAAGTTCAACTGGTGGAGCGAAGCATTGCACGGATTGGCCAATAATGAGAATGTAACGGTTTTTCCCGAGCCTATCGGCATGGCGGCCTCATTCAATGATTCGCTCGCATTCGAAGTGTTCAATGCCACTTCCGATGAAGTGCGGGCAAAATACCATGACGCTCTCCGCAGTGGAAAAGAGAACAGGCGTTTTCTCAGCCTCTCGGTGTGGACGCCCAATATCAATATTTTCCGTGATCCACGATGGGGCCGCGGGCAGGAGACCTATGGAGAGGATCCATATCTCACTTCCCGCATGGGCGTAGCAGTAGTGAAAGGATTGCAGGGACCTCCCGGTGCCAGGTACCGTAAATTACTGGCCTGCGCCAAGCATTATGCCGTGCATTCGGGACCAGAGTGGAGCAGGCATACCCTCAATCTTTTTCAGGTGCATCCACGCGACCTGCATGAAACCTATCTCCCCGCCTTCAAATCGCTGGTGATGGATGCGGACGTGCGCCAGGTGATGTGTGCTTACCAGCGCCTGGATGATGAACCCTGTTGCAGCAACAGCCGCCTGCTGCAAACCATTTTGCGGGAAGACTGGGGATTCAAACATATAGTAGTGTCCGACTGTGGCGCCATCACCGATTTTTATACCAGTCATAAAGTGTCTTCTGATGCAACACATGCGGCAGCAAAAGGGATACTGGCGGGAACCGACGTGGAATGTGTATGGGAAGGTTATGCCTACAGGCAACTCCCGGATGCTGTAGCAAAGGGATTGGTGAAAGAAGCCGACATCAACAAACGCCTGTTGCGTGTACTGATGGAACGCATCGATCTGGGTGACCTGGATCCTGACGACCAGGTACCCTGGGCCGGGATACCTATCACCGTTGTGAACAACCCGCAAAACAGGGCCATTGCGCTGGAAATGGCGCGTGAATCCATGACGCTGCTGCAGAACAAGAATGGTGTACTCCCTTTAAAAAAAGTGGCCGGAAAGATCGCCGTTATCGGCCCCAATGCAGATAATGATCCGATGCTCTGGGGAAATTATAATGGTAAACCTGTACGGACGATCAATATCCTGGCCGGCGTCCGCTCTAAAATACCTGCCAACAGCGTGTTGTACGATAAAGCCTGTGACCTGGTAGAGAACAAGGTGACCCAGAGTTTTTTTACGCATTGCGCATTCCAGGATAAAAAAGGGTTCAAGGTAACGTATTGGAATAACCGAAATCGTGAAGGATCGCCCGTTATTACGGAACAAATAGTCAATCCCCTGAAGCTGACCACAGCCGGCCAGCATGAATTTGCTTCAGGAGTACAGTTACAGAATTTCTCGGCTTTGTATGAAACGGAGTTCGTGGCACCGGCCTCCGAAGAGATCGTTTTCAAGTGTGGCGCCACAGGATCCATGAAATTGCTGGTGAACGGCCAGGTGATCCATAACACGAATAACTGGAGGACCTTATTGTCGAGGATCCCTTTTAAAGTGGAAAAAGATAAAAAATATAAAATAGAGATACAGTACGTGCAGCTCAATAACTGGCAGGCTGAACTGGAATTTGATTTTGGAAGGGAGCTGGACATTGATTTCGACAACCTGATCAAAAAGCTCAAGGGCATAGAAACGGTGGTATTTGTTGGTGGCTTGTCCACTTTACTGGAAGGGGAGGAGATGCCGGTATCTTACCCGGGTTTTAAAGGCGGTGACCGCACAGATATTCAATTGCCGGAAGTGCAACGAAATTGTCTCAAAGCGTTGAAAGCTGCCGGCAAGAAGGTAGTATTTGTCAACTGCTCCGGGTCCGCCATCGGGCTGGTGCCTGAAACAGGAACCTGCGATGCGATCCTGCAGGCATGGTATGGCGGAGAATCAGGAGGACAGGCCGTAGCCGATGTATTGTTCGGTGATTACAATCCATCCGGAAAATTACCAGTCACTTTTTATAAAGACACTACACAGTTAGCGGATTTTGAAGATTATTCCATGAAGGGGAGGACCTATCGTTTCATGTCTGATCCGCTGTTCCAGTTTGGATTCGGACTGAGTTATACCAGTTTCAGAACCGGCGAGGCAACGGTCAGCAGCAGCACGATCCGGAATACTGACAGTATTCGACTATCCATTCCAGTTACCAATACCGGTAAACGGAATGGCACGGAGATCATCCAGGTGTATGTGCGGAAGGCGGGAGACAATGAAGGTCCTCTGAAAACCCTCCGTGGATTCAAACGCTTACCTGTGAATGCAGGAAAAACGGCTGTTGCAACGATCACCCTTACGCCTGCAGCCTTTGAGTTCTTCGATGCAACGAAAGGCAAACTGGCGGTGATGCCCGGTGAATATGAATTGCTGTATGGCAGCAGTTCCGCCGACAATGATCTGAAGAAGCTGACTATTCTGATCCGGTAAAAAAACGATAATAAAATATCCCGAAATGACACAGAAACCTTTCCTGGCATCGATCATATTGCTCCTGGCTTTCACAGGCATCAGGGCGCAAAAATGGGAGCAGACTGACTATGGGATCAAAACCGTGGTTGCTGGTCTCAATATTGAAGTTCAGTTTTACAATCCGTCTGTGGTAAGGGTTATAAAGTTCCCCACGGGAAAAGAGTTTATAAAAGAAAGCCTGCCGGTGATCGCAAAGCCGCAGCAGATCGCAATGACCATAAAGCAGGATAAAAACCTGTTGACCATCAGGAACGCAACCATAAAACTACAGCTGAACCTGGCAAGCGGGGCGATCTCCTGCTTTACCAAAGAAGGAAGGCCGCTGCTGAAAGAAAAAGAAAACAGTTCCGCGTTCATGCCATTCGATGATGCCGGTAACAGCACATTCAGTGTCCGCCAGGCTTTTGTACTGGACCGGGATGAAGCCATCTATGGATTGGGACAACAGCAGCGTGGCAAAATGATCCAGCGCAATCTTCAGCTTCAGATGGTGCAGGGCAACACAGATGATTATATCCCCTTTTTCCAGTCGGTAAAAGGATACGGTGTGTTCTGGGATAACTATTCACCCACTCAGTTCATTGATAATGCAGACAGCACTTCTTTCAATTCTGTTGTGGGAGATGGCATCGACTATTATTTCATGTACGGAGGCAACGCTGACGGGGTGATCGCCTGCATGCGTGAACTGACAGGCCAGGCACCCATGTTCCCTTTGTGGACCTTCGGTTACTGGCAGAGTAAGGAGCGGTATAAAAGCCAGGATGAACTGGTGGGTGTTGTTAAAAAGTACCGGGAACTGGGTGTACCATTGGATGGCATCATCCAGGACTGGCAGTACTGGGGAAACAATTACCTGTGGAATGCCATGGAATTCCTGAATCCTGAGTTCTATGATCCTGAAAAAATGGTAAAAGACATTCATAACCTGAATGCACATGCGATTATTTCCATCTGGAACTCTTTCGGCCCTCATACAAAACAATACAGGGAACTGGAAAAGATTCATGCACTGATGGATTTCAAGACATGGCCTGAATCCGGTTCTGAAAAATGGCCGCCAAATCCGGCATATCCTTCCGGTGTAAGAGTATATGATCCCTACAATCCGGCAGCACGAGATATCTTCTGGAAATATCTCAATGCAGGACTTTTTTCCATTGGCATCGATGGCTGGTGGATGGATTCTTCTGAACCGGATCACCTGCAATCCAAACCTTCGGATTTCAACAACAAGACCTACCTTGGTTCTTTCCGGAAAGTCCGCAATGCCTTTCCACTGATGACGGTGGGAGGGGTGTACCAGCATCAACGGGAAGTATCTTCCGGCAAGCGTGTATTCATCCTCACCCGTTCCGCCTTTGCGGGCCAGCAACGGTATGGCGCCAATACCTGGTCAGGCGATGTATTCGCCTCCTGGAATGCCCTGAGGAACCAGATCTCAGCCGGACTTAATTTTTCACTCTGTGGTATTCCGTACTGGAACAGTGATATCGGTGGCTTCTTCCTGAATGCATTCCCTGCTAAACTGCAGGACCCTGAATACCGGGAATTATATGTGCGATGGCTGGAATTCGGCACTTTCTGTCCGATGATGCGTTCACACGGTGCTGATGCACCCCGTGAAATTTACCAGTTTGGAAAGAAGGGAGGGAATGAATATGATGCCATTGAAAAATTCATCAGGCTTCGTTACAGTTTATTGCCCTATATCTATTCCGCCTCCCGGGAAGTGACCGCTCAGCATTCGAGTATGATGCGTGCACTGATGATGGATTTTGCATCCGATAAAAATGCGTTGGACATCAATGATCAGTTCATGTTCGGCAGGTCATTACTGGTGAGCCCCGTTACTGCTTCCGTAAAATCCAAAGAAACCTATCTGCCCGCAGGTAGTTCCTGGTATGATCTCTGGACCAATGAAAGATCTGAAGGCGGCAGAAAGGTCAGCAAAACAACTCCCATCGATATCATCCCTGTTTATGTGAAAGCCGGCAGTATCCTGCCTATCGGGCCCCCCGTTCAGTATGCGGAAGAAAAGAAATGGGATGACCTGGAGATACGGGTTTATCCTGGGGCCGATGGAAAGTTTGTGCTATATGAAGATGAGAACGATAATTACAATTATGAGAAAGGCATCCATTCCTCCATCAGTTTTGAGTGGAATGATAAGAAAAAGATCCTCACGATCGGTGACAGGACCGGGGATTTCCCGGGAATGCTCCTGGAGAGAAAGTTCAGGCTGGTGCTGATGAACGGAACTTCAATCATCGCAAATGGAATAACCACGGGAGTAACCAGCACAGTGGATTATACAGGTAAGAAACTATCCATAAAATTATAAGAGGTGAATACTCACAAGAACGGCAACAGCCAGAAAATGATCCTGGTGGTATTGCTGATGATCATCAGTTTGCTGTCTGCTATCGCCCAGACGGTAAAAGTACAGTCACCGAATGGTAAAGTGGAACTTTCACTGTACCATGGGGATGAGGGATGGTATCTGAGCGTATCCTCAAAGCAGCAGGGAAAAACCACGGAGCTGATCCCGTCCATCGGTCTCGGGCTGGTGCGCAATGACCAGGCATTTGCAAAAGAATTACAATTACTCAGGATCGGTAAGCCTGTTCTCATTACTGAGCAATACCAGGCAGTACATGG
>NZ_JBQCGW010000020.1:0-4537 GCF_051955275.1 Pseudobacter sp.
CTTTGCATACACCGCATTGCTAAGCGCCAGGTGAAATACCCTGTCGAATGTCTGCCGCACGCCTACGGGCAACTCATGCGAGATCGCATTCACATGCACGCCGATGAGGTAATCGCATTTGTCGCGCAACGGCTCGATGGGCAGGTTATTGAGAATACCGCCATCCATATACATTTTATTGCCATCGTGCACAGCGGGTAATACAAATGGAATACTGGAAGAAGCCAGCAGCGCTTCGTACAAATCGCCTTCGTGAAAAAACTCAGTAACACCCGCCGTCAGTTCCGTTGCCGCTACCCAGAGTGGTAATTTCAATCCGGAAAAATCCGCCGGCAGGAACTGGCTGAACAGTTTCACCAGGAATGTCGCACTGAACAGTCCATTGGTTCTTAGCCTTAAATATGATTTGGGAAAGAAATCTGTTTTGTGAATGATGGTGAACATATCATCCGGCGTAAATCCTGCCGCATAGAATGCGCCCACCACAGCCCCTGCACTGGTGCCGCTAAGCACCGAAGCCCTGATGCCATGTTGTTCCAGGGCTTTCAGCACGCCGATATGTCCAATTGCACGGAGACCGCCACCAGAAAGGGCCAGGCCGGTCACGGATTGAGGAGCAGGAGTCAGGGTCATATACTTCTTCTGTTGAAGCATACAAGGTAATTCAATTATTGCAAGCTTATTACTGCAGAATGGTAATAAGTATTACGAATCAGTGCAACACTATTCCTTCGATCCACTTCCTGGCAACTCCGGAATCAGTAAAGAATCCTTCATTGATCATGGAATAATTGGTGGCATAATTGGAGATCTTGGTCTCATCGTGATGCACATGGGCGGCTGCTCTGCAGCGGATATTATTATTTGAACGGATGCAGATCTCCGCTTCGGGAAACATACGCAGGTATCCCACATACCAGCCATAATCAGCCAGCAACTGCGGCACCATCACCCTGAATTGTTTGTGCACTTCAAAAGAGCTGGCCTTGAAACCGTTGAGGTCCACCAGTATTTTGAACTGGGTACCGGGCTCCAGACCATCTGTAACAGATTTGAGGGACTGATGCCATTCCTGAACATCAGTTGCATCCAGCTCTCCGCTGAGGGTAGTAACTACCAGCTGTTTGTCCTGGTAATACTGAGTATCTTTTCTTTTCATTTGTCTTATTTATGCTTCAAAGTAGCAGATAAATTGGCATAGGAAAAGTTAATCGTTGCGGAGAGGGGTAACAAATTGCCTGGACCGTTGATATAATAGTGGCAATTGAACTTTAAGGCATTTTATTGTGAAAGGAGGCCCGGATCTCCGGGCTTCCATTTTCTGTTTTTCTGCATCAACCTTAATAAGAATGGGTGCCACATGGGGCACCCATTTACAAAAACTGCCGGTTTAAGATCAGAATCTGATCAACCTCAAATGGTCGATCATAGCCTGATTGATCTCTTCATTCATATTGCCATTCGCATCAGCATAATAGATCCTTAGCGTATGACTGCCTGCTGTGAGATGCACCCTGATGCTATTGGTATACCCCCAGTTGCTCCACTCCTCTTTTCCACGCTGAGGGAACACCCATATACCTTCAGATTTTCCATTCACCTCCACTGTTCTGACTGCACATTTGTTTTCCGTATTGGTCGGGCCGTTTCCATTGGCATACCTTGCATCCACAAAATACCAACCGGTTTCCTTTACATTGACCGGCACTTCCATCGATCTATTGACAGAAGTGGAAATCTCCACGAACCCTTTTCCGGAGAAACCTTTGTACGCATAGCTTGCAACCGGGGCAAACGCTTCTGCTTCAATAACTGTCACGCCCTCTTTGCCCAATACGTCCAAAGGCTCACTGGCAAAGGATGGTACGCCCATTTTATCTGTCGCAATCACCTGGTATTCTGCTGCTGCAGCCGGCCTGTATTGAAGCGCAGTAGTGTTCACAATCTCCTTCCCATTTTTCAGCACCCTGTACTTTACAGCGCCCTGAATCTTTTTCCAGCTGATAATTCCATTTTTCAGTTGCAGTTCCGGTGCAGGCAGACTGGTATAACCGGCCACTTTTTTGATGGATTGATTTGCACCACCTGATCCCTCACCTACCTTGATCCTTACTCTATGCCTGCCGCTGAGGTCAGCCGGCAACTCTGCTTTACTTATGTTCTTTCCATCCAGCTCAAAACTTTCAATATTATTGCCCGCCCCTTCCAGTTCAATATCCAGCACCGTATTGCGATACCTGAAGTTATTGAGCTGCTTTTTTCCCTTCCATGCCGCAGGTACAAATGGTTTGAATACCAACTTATCCTCCATAAATTGTAAACCGAAGAATACTTTATGAACTATGCTGATATTGCCGGACAAACTCCAGAGCATATTGCTTGAGTTGATCTGCGTTCCGGTAAAATCGCCATTCGTGGCAACAAAATTCTCCTTGTTGGTTAGAAATAATGCTGCGGGTCTGTAAATAGCGCTGATACTTTCCGTTACCGATGAAGTATTTCCCACCTTCGCCCCAGCCCATAACCAGTATGCCTGAACGAAAGGCCATACCGCATTGTTATGATAAGGTGGAATTTCCGGAATATCAGGATAGATACAGGGAGTACCATAGGTTGTCACCGGTCCGTTCGATATGATCTGCTGCTGCTGTTTGGCATCTGCAATATCAAACAATATGCAAAGCGCCTCTCCCAATGCCTCTGATCGCGGCGACACAGATTTGTATTTACGGCCATAAATATATTGTCCATAAAACTGCTGCGAAGGCAGCCACAGGTATTTGTTGATCCCCGCTTTGATCTTTGCCGCAATACCAGCATGCTTTTCCGCTACCGTGGTCTGCTTCAGTAATCCAGCCATGCGCGCCAGTACCTGGTTGGCTTCGTAATGCACAGCGTTTGTGCCCAGGTTCTCCGACTCAAAGATATCGGCAGGCTGCATCCAGCGCGGATAAGTCTGTTCACGCCAGTCGAGGAAACTGGACTCTCCTTTCACCATACCGGTCTCCGCATCATATACATTCTGCAGATCATCTTCGATAGAGTTTTTAATGATCTCATAGGCTTGCGCCAGCCATTCCCTGTCACCTGTTGCCTTGTAAAGTTCCCAGGCAGCAATGGCCCAGACCATCCTGTCTGTGCTCACCGGCCACGCGCCGCCGGTACCCGTATCCTGAATGATCTTTTTCTTCTTGCTCACCTTACGCAGCAGGCTGTACTTAGCTACTTCAGGTTGCAGATAAGCCATGCTCAATATGATGCTGTAACTGATATCGCGGGTCCAGACACCGGCCCACTCCTTTCCTGTACGGAAAGTACTGTCGGGTTCCACCGACCTGATCATTTCTTCGATGCTCAGATTGTACAACGCATCAGCAAGGGGATAGCTGCTCCGGTATTGCGGGAATGCGCTCAGGTCTTTGGAAACCTTCCATTCCGCATCTGTATTATTCTGCTGTTCCGGTGCATTCATAAGCAGTGTGGTTTCAAAAACACCATCTCCATCATCGTCTTTCAGTTCCAGCTCCGGATGATGCACCAGGTTATCGAAATCCCAGATCATCGGTGCACTGCCTCCCGCTACAAATACACCTTTGAAATCTTCTTTATAGATCTTATCGCCCTTGAATGTAACATAGTATCCCTTGCTTTTGAATGAGGCCAGTACTTCTCTCATATCCAGTCTCAACTTCAATTTCGTATTGGGAGGAAGAAAGCTGCTTTTAGCTCCGGCACCAGGCTTCAGCTGTTTACCGAATGGTATCAGCGGCGTTTCCGCATAACCATTCACAGGAACGATATTGAACCCATGGTCTTTGCCTGACAACATCTCATTGTCCTTACCATTTATGCTGAACTTGAATGAGATCTCAGAGCTCTTGAACAGGTTGGCCGGGCTCTGGTAATCCGATCTCATCTCCGTAGCTGATACAGCCCTGGCGGTGTACTTGCCCTGTACAACCCTGTCCCCATACACCCGGTAAGCGGGAGACGACCATACCGGATTCTCCTGTTGCTGCGCATGCGTTCCTGCAGCAATGGCCAGCATTGCTGTGAATATCCAGTTTCCCTTACTGTTCATGTAACCTTGTTTATAGTAGTTTATTTTCTGATCACTTCAATGCTTTGTGCTTTTCCATTGTCTGGAACAGTAATTGAAAAGATGCCTTTGGCTGCATCCCATTGCAGGCCAGTGGTAACGGGCTTTTTATTTACCAGCACACGTACCGGCTTCTTTGCAACATGGAGCATCCATACCAGTTTTCTTTTGGCAGAAGGCTCAAAGCCATTACTATTGCGGGCTGCAACAGACAGCTCATATGCTTTTTCCGTGGTCTTGCTGCGGAAATTTGTTTTGCAGAATTTATTATCGAGGTAATCCTGGGACTCACCATCATCCTCATACAGCTCAAAATCTACAGGCTGACTGTTCTCCGCAGGATATACATGCAGGTATAAAGGATGATCTTTCAGTTCACCGATATATTGCATCACAGGCATCATCGGGATAATGCTGCCTTTCTTTACAAGTATCGGG
>NZ_JBQCGW010000021.1:0-26653 GCF_051955275.1 Pseudobacter sp.
ATTCATACTATTACCTGTATTGCCATATATTTCCTTTTGCCAGTCAGTATACCTGGTAGTATCCCAAAGCAGCAGGTCAGGTGCGTCAGTGGGCGTAGGAGTAAGACCGTCGTTCCTGTACGCCTCCCTCCGCATTTCGAGATATTGCTGCGTGTTGAGCATTTTGAAGTAACGCATCACTTTGGACAGGCCGTATCCTACATTCACGGAGAGATCGGAAGTATTGGATTTTGCTCTTTTGGTAGTGATCAGGATCACGCCATTGGCGCCGGAAGAACCATAGATAGCGGTTGATCCGAGGTCCTTCAATACTTCTATACTTTCAATATCCTTAGGATTGAATCCAAAAAGCTGGCTTTGGCTACCGGCCGGACTTAATGTGGCCATCCATCCCTGCACAGGTCCATCGCCATGTAATACACCATCGTTTGAGCCAACATTCATGGGCGTTCCATCGATCACGATCAGCGGGTTAGGACTGGCTGCAGACAAAAGGCTTTTGCCCCTGATAACTATTTCCACCGGCGCTGCGGCATGACCTGAGTTGGGCGTCACTATCATTCCCGGCACCTTACCCTGTAAGGCCATAAGCGGATTCATTACAGGTTGACGCGCGATCTCTTCACCAGACACACGTGCTACGGAGGAAGTACTCAGCCTCCTGGTGGTTTTGCTGTAGCCCTGTGCTACCACCTGGTCCAGTTCGTTGGTAGCGTCTTCAAGTATTGCAGTGGTATTCTGCAGGTTCAGTATGGTAACTTCAACAGTTTTGTAGCCGATATAACTCACACGCAATACATCACCCTCTTTTGCTCCTTCCAGGGAGAATGTTCCGTTGGCGGTAGTGCTCACTCCTTTCTGGGTGCCCCGCAGCATAACACTTGCATTACTGAGCGGTTCAAACCGTTTATTGTAAACATATCCTCTGACAATGCCTTTGCTGAAACCGGCTGGCGTGAGTACCAGGCCTGTATCAGCAGGGAGTTTGGGCTTCTCCTTTTCTGTCACCACTATCGTTCGCCCAACAATGGTATACTTCAATGCAGGTTGCTGACTGAAGCAGGCATCCAGTGCTTCATCGAGGGAAACATTTTTCAGGTTCAGCGTAACACTGGAGGCCATGCTGAAAAACACTTCGTTGAAAAAAACAGAATAGCCTGTTTGTTTTTTGATCTGTTTAAGAACTGTTTCGAGTTTTGCATTCTTCACAGACAACGTTATTATCTGTGCATCTGCATGCAAACTCCCGAACAGGCAGCCTAAAACCAAAATGATCGCAGTTAGTTTCATCCGGACTTTTTTAAATGTTGCAGTTAGTGTTTAACAGGTTGATCTGGTCAGGTCAATACATTTCCTGTCAGTCTTTTTTTCCTGAAAAGACGGTTACATTTTCTGAGGAATTATTTGGTTATGGAATAACTATGATCTTCTTTCCGTCTACCATGAATCGCAGTTTGGATTCCTGAAGTATCCTGAGCACTTGTTCCAGGTTCGCATTCCTGGGGATCTCTCCTCCGAATTTCATGTCGGGCACCCCTGCCTGGTATACAATTTCAACATCGTACCATCTTGCTATTTGCCGCATCACCGTTTGCAGACCGGTGCGATGGAAATAGAAGAAGCCATTCTTCCAGGCAAGCACTTCTTCCGCATTGATATCGGCGGAAATCCTGAATGCTCCATCATTTTCCAGTTGTGCCTGCTGCCCCGGATGCAGCAGGAACTGTTCCTCGCCTTTTTTAAGTTTGATGGATCCTTCCAGCAGGGTTGCACGGGCAACCGGCTCATCAGCATAAGCATTTACATTGAAATGAGTGCCCAGTACTGTGATGTCCATCTCTTTTTCTTTACCCGTGAGCCCTGCCACCTTAACCCGGAACGGAGTTTTTCCATTGGCGGATGATTGTTTCGCCACTTCGAAGTACGCTTCGCCGGTAATAGAGACGGTCCTTTCTTTTTCAGTGAACCTGGTAGGATAAGTAATGGATGATGCTGCGTTCAACCAAACCTGGGTACCATCCGGAAGATTGAGCCTGTATTGCCCTCCCCTTGGAGTAGATAAGGTATTCCAGGCAATTTTTGCAGCAGTGCTTTCCTTCTGTCCCTGCGTTTGGTAAATGATTTGTCCATCGCCGGCTTTGATCACCAGGGCGCCCTGTTGTTCTGCAAGCTGCCCTGTTACTGAACTATCGAGTAATATTTTTTCTCCGTTGCTTAAAGTGAGTATGGCTTTATCGCCGCCGGGCACCGGCCTGATATTGTTATCCACCAGTACAACCGGATCTTTTTCTTTTTCCTTGCCTGCATTCAGCCACCAGGCTGCAGCCCCTGCCACCAGGATCAATACAGCTGCTGCGGCCCATTTTAGCGGGAATTTCCACAGCCTGCGTACCGGTTTTTCCTGCAAGGCTTTCCGCTCCGATATACTTCTGAACAACCGTTCCCGCAACACATCGTTCCCCTTACTTGATATGAAAACATCCTGCAACAACTGATCCGTCTTACCTGAAAAATCATTTTCTGATCTCCCCAGTTCTTCCAGGAATACAACGGCCTCCTCTTTTGTAAGAGTGCCTGCTACCCAGCCATCGAAAAGTTGTTCAAAATCCTTCATCATTGATAAAGACAATCCTCAGGAATTGATGGACTATAGAAATGTTTATTTTTTTTTAAAATTGTTCCTGGCCCGTTTACCGCAGGGTTTCCAGCATGGCAATTGCCAGTACCGTAGGAGATGCATATCCGCGCAGGAATTCCCTGATCTGCTTCAGAGAACTCACCAGGTGATTTTTAACGGTGTTGGGAGAAATATTCAACTGTTCAGCCACTTCTTTATAACTCAATCCCTGCTCACGTACCATTTTATATACAGTTTGCTGCTGGTAAGAAAGTTTGCCGATGGCCTGCTGCACCAGCGCTGCAGACTCTTTGAAGAGCAGATCGTTCTCGGGGTTTTCCTTAGCGCCCTCAAACCAGTCGATGATATGTTTTCTGTATTGCTCTTCCCGCTGCTGTTGCTTTAATACATTGTAGATATGATTGCGGGCAATGATAAAGAGATAAGCCTCCGGTTTTTCAACATCCGGCAATTCCTCGCGTTTGTTCCAGATCTTCAGGAATATTTCCTGTACGATATCTTCCGCGAGCGCTTCGGACTTGGTAAGCATCAGGGCTACGGAATACAAATGTTCCCAGTAAGTGTCAAACAGGCTCCTGAAGGCGGTTTCATCGCCTCCGGCAATTTGTCTGAACCAGTCTTTGGAAAGTGCATTGTCCTGCATACGGCAGCCGGCTTTATTAATAAGCGGTTAGGGGATAAATACAGGACAGGTTACGGTGGTGGTACAGCCACCTAAATTAGCGGATATTTTCAGAACATGAAATTTTTTTGAAGTTGAGCCGGCAGGGTAATCGTAAATTGGAGGCCATTTCATTAACTGAAATCCGGAAACATGCGCACAAAATCACTTACAATTTCCGTTTCTGCTGAAACCGGAAAAGTATCTGCCAAATTAACTACTCCTGCAACGCCTGCCTGCATCATCACGCTGGCCCATGGCGCAGGTGCAGGGATGGACCATATCTTCATGGAAACCTTATCTGCTGCATTAGCTGACGCCGGTATTGCAGTTCTCCGTTTCAATTTTCCATTCATGGAACAAAAGAAAAAAAGGCCTGACTCCCCGGCTGTGGCCCATGCAACCATTGAAGCGGCCATCAATAAAGCCATCTCGTTATTCCCTGAGCTTCCCCTCTTTGTATCAGGCAAATCATTTGGCGGAAGGATGTCATCCCAATACTTATCCGCCAATCAACGTACAGATGTAAAAGGGCTTATCTTCTTCGGCTTCCCTTTGCATCAACCAGGCAAACCTTCCATGGACAGGGCTGAACATTTAAAAACCGTAAAACTTCCGATGCTTTTTTTACAGGGAACGAAAGACACCCTGGCCAGTATCGACTTAATGGAAGCTTTATGTAAATCCCTGAAAAAAGCCACCCTGGTAAAATTTGAAGGAGCAGACCATTCATTCAAAGCCGGCAAAAAGGAAATAGTTCCCTTACTGGTGGAAGCCACTCAAAAATGGATGGCCCGGAAAACCGCTTCCGGCAAATAACAGACCGGTTTATCTTTTTTTATATAGTTTGCAGGCCAAGTAAATTTCTTAATTAACGATCCGCCTATTCGACCTGTGATAGCTTGCAGATAAAAGCCTTCCGGATCTTGAACCCCAGAAGGCTTTCGCTTTTAAGTGGATTAATACTCCTCACCGAACTCTCTGTCATTCAATCCAACCCCTTTTATAAAAACATAATTTCCTCTTTTCAGACCCGCGAGGTAAAAATCGATATAATCTTCAAAAGAACTGGCATAGAGTTCACGGAAACCGGAATCATGGAACCAGGATATCACTTGTCCGTAATCACCGCCTGGAGCAGGGTCCAAATCGATACAGATATTATTTCCAGAGCCGTCATATGTGAAAGGAATCCAATATGGATTCCACCAGTCATTCTTTATTCCATCTTCAGGGTCGGAGGTTATATCATTGTACTCCCCTTCCCTGGACATCTGATCCATTATTTCCTTTTTAGAATTCCACGCCCGCGTGATCCATTTAACTGGCAGCAAATACTGTCCCTGGATCATAGCCAATCTTTCTTCCCCTTCTTCCTGTCCATCACGGATCATGTAGAACTCCACGAAGTCAGCGGGCAACTTCTTCCCGATCATTTGCTCCAATTCATCTATATCAGCTTGAGTAGCTCCGGGATTCAGAAGTGATTTCATTTCCGGTGCGTGATGCGAAATCCAGTTTTCGAAACTTGTCCAATATCGTTGCATAGAATCCATAATATAGCATCTAAATACAATGTTTGATCAGGCCTTCAATACAAAAGAAGCACCACCCGCTTCACGCTGACGGAAAGCTACACTTCCATCTTCCTTTCTCTCCACCGCCAGCTCCCTGTAATCCAGGATAGCAGCATGATCCGTTACAAAAGCTGTATGATGCGTTGTGGTGATCACCATAACAGTGGCACCTGCCCGCTCTCCGGAAAGCACACCCGCCGGTGAATCTTCGAACACCAGGCATTTATCAGCCGTAGTGCCCAAACGTTGTGCCGCCAGCAGAAAACAATCAGGGGCAGGCTTCCCATGCTGCACATCCTCTGCAGAGATCAGCAGCGGAGGCTGCGGCATCCCCGCTGCCTGAATCCGGCGCAATGCCAGTTCCCTGGGTGCTGAAGTAACAATGGCCCAGCGGTGAGCAGGTAAGGCGCCAAGAAATTCAGCCGCACCGGGAATCGGTTCAACCCCCTCTACATCTTCGATCTCCGCCTGTGTGATAGCTGCTGCTTCAACTTCAGGAATGAGCCCCGGCAAGGCAAGCCTGCGGATGGTTTCCACTGACTGAATACCGTGGATGGTAGGCAGAAAAGCATCCACATCCAGTCCTTGTTTGGCGGCCCAGATGGCCCATACACGCTCTGCCGATTTGATGGAATTCAGGATCGTGCCATCCATATCCAATAGAACTGCATCGATTGATTGCATAGTTATTCCGTTCTCCATTTCTGTTTTTTACTTACACTGTAATAGTTTCACCAATGCCAGGCAGCAACAAATTCAGTCCTGCATTTTTAAATTGGCTGACCGCCTCTTCCTTATTCAGCTTTATCCATCCGAAAGTATCGTAATGCACGCCTACCACGGTAGCAGCCTGCACCAGTTTCGCGGCCTCGATGGCATCATCAACACCCATGGTCAGCAGATCTCCGATAGGCAGTACTGCAAAATTCAGTTTCGTAAACCTAGCTACCAGCTGCATATCCAGAGACAAGGCCGTGTCCCCGCTATAATAGAAACTACCCTCTTTGGTAGTAACCGCAAAGCCACTGGCCACACCGGCATAACTTCCATCCTTGAAACTGCTGGAATGCTGTGCTGCAAAGGCTTTCACCACACCAAAATCCAATGCTATTTTTCCACCGGGATTGATGGGCATTACCTTTTCCAGGCCCTGGGCTGAAAAATAACCATACAGCTCAAAGCCGCCAAACACAGTAGCACCGGTATTCTTAGCAATCCTTACCGTATCCAGCATATGATCGAAATGACCATGGGATACAAAAATGTAATCAGCCTTCACATCCTCAGGAGAGATCTTACTGGCCAGTTCATTGCCGGTAATGAACGGATCGAACAGGAGATGCTTTCCGTTAATTTCCACTGTAAAACAGGAATGGCCGTAATAGGTGAACTTCATATTTATATTTTTGAATTGAATGGTGATCGATCCGGTTAAGGCACAAATATAGCGCGAACTGTTGTGTATCCGATACCCTCTGATATTATCCTCCAGAGCGTTATACCTCCTTGATATTTATGCAACAGCGTTGTTTTTTATTCTTCAGCAATTAACAAAATAGTTTTTACTTTTATCCCCGATGAAATTTTTCGCTTTCATAATGGCCTGTCTTATTCTGATCATGAGTTGTACTCCATGTCAGGATGCGCCCATTTCCATGAAAGCCGGTAAATCGCAAACAACACTTGCACTGGCAGATGACCATGATCACCAGGAAGCTGGTGACGAATGCTCCCCACTTTGCACCTGCGCCTGCTGTTCTGCTCATTCTGATCCTCAGTCGTTCATCATCGTTGCAGCACATACAGCTGACAATTCACTGAGCCACTCATCTTTTTACACCGGCTCTCTCATCTCCGTTTCACTGCCTGTCTGGCAACCTCCTCAGTTAGCCGCTTGATTCCTTTACAGCCACAGGTGTGCATATCAGATGCAAATTATTCCGGCTGTTGCTTTCACCCTTTTACTGATCTGTATGGTTAATGACTGATAACAGTCAGTAATCTGTAAATGCACGTATGCCGATACGGGCAGTTACCATAAATATATTCAAATCATAAGCGGCCATGCTCAATAAGATCATAGAGTTCTCCATTAAAAACAAACTGATCATCGGCATTTTTACCCTGGGCCTCATAATTTGGGGACTATGGAGCGCCAGCAAGCTCCCGGTAGATGCAGTGCCTGATATTACCAACAACCAGGTGCAGATCATTACCACTACCCCTACCCTTGCGGCCCAGGAAACCGAGCAGTTGGTTACATTTCCCATTGAACAAAGCATTGCAAATCTTCCTGATCTGGAAGAAATGCGTTCCATCTCACGCTTCGGGCTTTCCGTGATCACCGTTGTGTTTGACGACGAAGTGGATATTTATTTCGCCCGCCAACTGATCAACGAAAAGCTCAAAGAAGCCGTAGAGAAGATCCCGAAAGGCATAGGTACCCCCGAACTTGCTCCCGTGAGTACGGGCCTTGGCGAAGTGTACCAGTATGTGATCCATCCTAAAAAAGGGGCAGAGAACAAGTATAGCGCCATGGACCTGCGCACCATGCAGGACTGGATCGTTGCCCGCCAGTTATATGGCACACCCGGCATTGCCGAGGTGAACAGCTTCGGAGGCCTGCTGAAACAATATGAAGTGGCAGTGAACCCAGACAGGCTGAAGGGCATGAACATCACCATGTCGGAATTATTCACGGCACTTGAAAAGAACAATGCCAATACGGGTGGCGCTTATATCGATAAAAAGCCAAACGCATATTTTATACGCGGTATCGGCCTGGTATCCTCGCTGGAAGACATCGGCAATATCGTGATCAAAACCGTCAGCGGTATTCCCGTACTGGTGAAAGATGTTGCCACCGTTCAATTGGGCAATGCCATCCGTTACGGTTCCGTCACTTACAATGGAGAGAAAGAAGTAGTGGGTGGCATCGTGATGATGCTGAAAGGATCCAACAGCGCAGACGTAGTGAGCAGGGTAAAGGAAAAAATGAAGACCATCCAGAACTCCCTCCCTTCCGATGTAGTGATAGAGCCATTCCTCGACCGTACAGACCTGGTAGACCGTGCAGTGAATACTGTAAAAACAAACCTGATCGAAGGCGCACTCATCGTGATCTTCGTACTGGTACTCTTCCTCGGAAATATCCGTGCAGGCCTCATTGTGGCATCCGCCATCCCACTCTCCATGTTGTTTGCACTGGGCCTGATGAATGCCTTTGGTGTAAGCGCCAACCTGATGAGTCTCGGCGCCATAGACTTCGGGCTGATCGTAGACGGCGCGGTGATTGTAGTGGAAGCTACCCTGCATCATCTTGCCAAAAGAAAAGAAGGAGGAAAACTCACGCAGGAACAAATGGATGCCGAAGTTTTTGAATCTGCCTCCAAAATCCGCAGCAGCGCTGCATTTGGCGAGATCATTATCCTCATAGTATACATCCCCATCCTCACACTGGTAGGCATTGAAGGAAAGATGTTCAGGCCCATGGCGCAGACGGTAAGCTTTGCTATCCTTGGCGCGCTTATCCTTTCGCTCACCTATATCCCGATGATGTCAGCGTTGTTCCTGCCTAAAAATCTGCTGAACAAAAGGACCATCGCAGACAGGATGATGGAATTCTTTCAACGCATCTATTCTCCCTTACTGGAGAAAGCGCTGAAAATGCGGAAGACAATCGTGATCCTCACCATTTCCGTTTTTGGTCTGGCCTTATTTTTCTTCACCAGGATGGGAGGCGAATTCATTCCACAATTACGGGAAGGTGATTATGCTTTCCACTGTATCCTTCCGCAAGGCACCAGCCTTTCGCAAAGCATCGAAACTTCCATGCAGGCAAGCCGCATCATCAAATCGTTCCCAGAGGTTAAAATGGTAGTGGGCAAAACCGGTTCTGCTGAAGTGCCTACTGACCCTATGCCACCGGAAGCATCAGACCTTATCATAGTACTGAAGCCAGTGAAAGAATGGATCAATACCAAAGATTACAATGAGCTCTCAGCAATGATCCTGGAAAAACTAGAAGTGATACCCGGTGTGTTCTTTGAAGCCAATCAGCCGATCCAGATGCGCTTCAACGAGCTGATGACAGGTGTAAGGCAGGATGTGGCCGTTAAGATCTTCGGAGAGAACATCGATACCCTGGCCGCGCTCGCCAATAAAGTGTCAGCCGTAGTTCAATCCGTAAAAGGAGCGAATGCTCCGCAGGTGGAACGCACTACAGGACTGCCGCAGATCACCATTCAGTACGACCGTGCAAGGATCGCAGCATATGGTTTGAATATAGAAGACATTAACAATACCGTCAGCACTGCGTTTGCCGGGCAGGCTGCAGGGGTTGTGTATGAAAACGAAAGGAAGTTCGACCTGGTAGTAAGGCTCGACAGCACCAACCGCTCCTCTATAGATGATGTGAGCAATCTCTTTGTAGCCACAACAGATGGCAAACAGGTGCCGCTCTCGCAGGTTGCCACCGTGAAGTTCAAGGAAGGGCCTGCACAGATCAGTCGCGAAGAAGGCAAACGACGTATTGTTGTCGGCTTCAATATTTCAGGAAGAGATGTGCAGAGCGTGGTGGAAGAGATCCAGCAAAAACTTGGAAAGGCCAATCTGCTGCCCTCCGGTTATTATTACACTTATGGTGGCACATTTGAGAATCTGCAGAAAGCCTCTGCCAGATTACAGATAGCAGTACCGATAGCCCTGGCACTGATCTTCCTGCTGCTCTATTTCACCTTCGGCTCCTACAAAGAAGCGCTGCTTATCTACACAGCCATTCCAATGAGCGCCATCGGCGGTGTATTTGCATTGATGTTGCGCGGCATGCCATTCAGTATCTCTGCCGGCGTTGGCTTCATTGCATTGTTCGGTGTGGCCGTATTGAACGGCATCGTGCTCATCAGTACATTCAATCAACTGGAAAAAGAAGGCATGACCGATGTATTCAAGCGCGTGTTCGAAGGCACCAAAGCCAGGCTCCGCCCCGTATTGATGACTGCGATGGTGGCATCACTCGGTTTCATTCCCATGGCACTATCCAATGGCGCAGGCGCCGAAGTACAGAAACCGCTGGCAACCGTGGTGATCGGAGGACTTGTCAGCGCAACATTCCTGACCTTATTTGTCCTTCCCATGTTATATATCATTTTCTCCGGCAGCAAAAAGAATAGCTCAAAAGCATTTCCTGTTACAGTTGTGCTGATTGCATTATTGCTGGGCTCCGGTTATGCAGAAGCACAGCAACCGGTTGGCACACGTATCAGTATTCAGCAGGCCATCACAGCCGCCGGTAATAATCTGCAATACAGTATCAACAACCAGCTGGTCACGAAAGGACAATCGCAGATCAAAACCGCCACTGCCCTGCCCAAGACCGGCGTATTTGCAGAGAACGAAGACTTGCGGCCCAGCGACAACCAGGGCATTCTCAAAATAGGCATTTCACAAAGTATTGCCTGGCCCGGCCTGTACAGTGCACAGAAAAAGCTGTTCCATGAGCAGCTGAACTATTACCAGATGAACAGATCTGTAATAGATGCAGAGGTGAAACGGAATGTGAGAACTGTCTATTACCAGTTATGGTACCTCCAGGATAAACAAAAACTCTATCAGCAACTCGATAGTATCTACCGCACACTCAGCACGGCAGCAATACTAAAGGTAAAGACCGGTGATAGTCCCGGCCTCGACAGCATTGCAGCCAATGTTAGACTGCGGGAACTTCAGGCACTGGTACAACAAACCGCCACCGATATTGAAGTACAGCAACGTGTGCTGATGCAATTACTGAACACGGATACTGTTTATCTTTCAGAGGAAGGCCCGCTGGCAAAACTGCCATTGCTCATCAACCAGGCAGATCCTCTCCATCCGAACCTCGCGCTTCAGCAGCAGCAGGTGAATATTGCCAATGCTGCCATTGGCGTGAGCAAAAATGAGAACCGCCCTGAATTCTCAGGCCGCTTTTTCAGTCAACGGCTCTATGGCCTGAAGGATCCCTTTACCGGCTTCTCCGTTTCAGTAGCATTCCCGCTGCTGGGATCAGGAGCCGCCCGGAGCAAGGTTCGTGTGGCACAGGCAGAAGAAGAATTACAGAAAAGACAATACAGTTATACACAGCAGGTACTCAATACGGAACGGGCACAGTCGGAAAAAGAAGTACAGAAGAACCTTTCCATGCTTTCATTTTACGAGAGTACAGGACTGAGTCAGGCAACAGCCATCATCAAGGCAGCCACACTGGCCTACAGATCGGGAGAGATCGGCTTCACGGGTTTGTCGCAGTACCTCACGCAGGCCATCGATATTCAGCGCAATTATCTCGAGCACCTGAATACCTATAACCAGTCAGTGATCCAATACTATTACTACTTCAACCAATAGCAATAAAAACATCAAACAGATGAAGAATATATTTTTGATCATACCAGTTGCATTGATCATCGGGTTACAAGCCTCCTGCAATAGCGATGGAGGCAAAGAGGAAAGCAGTCCGGCCAAAGAAGAAGCACATGCACACGATCACAGAAACGAGAACACCGCAACTTTCACAGATGCACAGATAAAAAGTGTCGGTATCGAAACCGGAAACATCGAGGAGAAACAACTCACCGCTTCCATTCGTGCCAATGGAGCGCTCAGGGTACCCAATCAGAACAAAGCTTCAGTCAACAGCCTGTACAGTGGTGTGATCAGAACCCTGCTCGTTCAACCCGGCAATGTGGTAAAGCGTGGCGAGGTAATAGCCACCATTTCCAATCCCGACTTTATCAGGATGCAGGAAGAATACCTTTCCATCGGTCCTAAAATTGTATTGGCTGAACAGGAATTCAACCGTCAGAAAGAATTGAATGAAGGCAATGCCGGTGCACTGAAGAACCTGCAGGCCGCAGAATCAGAAATGAGAGCGCTGAATACGCGCAGATCATCACTGGAACAACAGCTGCAGCTGATGGGAATCAACCCGCGCAGCCTGACCAATGGCAAGTTGACAACCGTTGTTTCTTTACGCACACCTATCGGAGGCATCGTGAGCAATGTGCCCGTAAAGATGGGAAGCTATGTGGATGTCAGTACAACAGTAGCTGAAGTGGTAGACAACAGTCAGCTGCACCTGGACCTTTTCGTATATGAAAAGGACCTGCCAAAACTGAAGAACAACCAGAGCATTCACTTTACCGTTACCAATAATCCCGGCAAGGAATATGATGCTCAGATCTTTTCACTGGGATCTACTTTTGAAGATGAGAGCAAGGCAGTGAGTGTGCACGCACAGGTGAAAGGCGATAAGACAGGCCTGATCGATGGCATGAATATTACAGCGCTTATCAGCCTGGATAAAATCACCACGCCTGCTGTGCCTAACGACGCTATCGTTACCTGGCAGGGACAGGATTATATATTCATAGTAACGGATGCACATGCAGAAGAAGAGCATCACGAAGAAGGCAAGGATCACAAGCATGATGAATCCGAACCCCATGATCATAAGGTACCTGCAAAACCTGCCGGAAAAGAAGTAACTTTTGAAAAGGTACCGGTAGCCAAAGGTACTTCCGAAGTGGGTTATACGCAGATCACGCTGTTGAAACCCGTGGCTCCGGACACAAAGATCGTTACCAAAGGGGCCTTCTTTGTACTGGCCAAGCTTACCAATTCCGGCGAAGGGGAACACAGTCATTAGCAGGGCATTTTAACAACAGATACTCACCATATTATTGAATTATGAACAGGAACAAGCACCAGGGCCATGCACATTCTGAGCAGGATGAACATGATCATTCACATGGAGGTATCTTCGGTAAGAACACCGAACTTATTTTCAGCCTGACCTGCGGCGTATTGACCGGCGCAGGCTTCAGTCTATCCTTTATCGATGGCATCGCTCCCATTGCTCCCACGATCTTATATATCATCGCCTATTTCTTTGGCGGTTATTTCACCGCTAAAGAAGCCGTTCAAACTGTATTGAAAGGAGGTTTTGAAATAGATTTCCTGATGCTGGTGGCTGCTATCGGGGCAGCTATCCTGGGCAGTTGGCAGGAAGGCGCTTTATTACTGTTTCTTTTCAGTCTGGGTCATGCGCTGGAACATTACGCCATGGAGAAAGCGCGTAAGTCCATTTCAGCACTGACAGAACTGGCGCCCAAAACAGCGTTGGTGAAACGAAACGGACAAACCAGTGAAGTAGGGATCGAAGCGTTGAAGATCGGGGATATCGTTGTAGTAAAACCGAATACTAAAATCTCTGCGGACGGCATAGTAATAGCAGGCAGCAGCAGTGTGAACCAGGCGCCCATCACGGGCGAAAGCATTCCGGTTGACAAAACGGCCATTCCAGACCCGGGCTTCGACATAACAACAGCAGGCAAGCTGGATGCACAATATCGTGTGTTTGCCGGCACTATCAATGGCAATGATCTACTGGAGATCAAAGTGATCAAACAGGCTACAGACTCAACACTATCGAGGCTGGTTCAGTTGGTGAACGAAGCACAGACACAGAAATCACCCACGCAGCAATTCACGGATAAGATTGAACGCATTTTTGTACCGGCCGTACTGGTGCTGGTGACCCTGCTTTGTTTTGCCTTCCTGGTGATTGACGAACCTTTCAGTAAGAGCTTTTACCGTGCCATGTCCGTACTGGTAGCTGCCAGCCCATGCGCCCTGGCCATTTCCACGCCCAGTGCGGTGCTGAGTGGTGTGGCACGCGCGGCGCGCGCAGGCGTGCTGATCAAAGGCGGCAAGCCGCTGGAAGACCTGGGCACGCTGGAAGCGCTTGCATTTGATAAGACAGGTACCCTGACCGAGGGCAAGCCCAGACTCACTACAATTCAGCCTTTCAGTAATCTTACAGAAGTTGAGCTACTGAAAATAGTAGTGTCCGTGGAGGCCCTGAGCGATCACCCGATTGCCAAAGCCATTGTAAGAGATGGCAGGGAGCGATTGGGTAATGAAGAAATCCCATCCGCACATGATATGGAGGCGGTATTGGGCAAAGGGATCAAAGCCGCACTGGGCAACGATCATATCTATGCAGGCAATCTCACTTTGTTTGAAACACTGGATGAATCGAAGCCGTCAGAAGATATCATACATGCAGTGAGAGAAGCAGAAGCAGCAGGACAGACCACTATGCTGATCAGGAGGAACGGTGACTATATAGGACTGATTGCCGTGATGGACACACCAAGAGAAGAAGCTAAAGAAGCACTGGAGCAACTGAAGCAGACAGGCATCAAAAAGATGATCATGCTCACGGGCGACAACCAGAAAGTAGCTGATGCCATTGCCAGAGAAACCGGGCTTACCGATGCGATCGGAAGCTTGCTTCCAGAGCAGAAAGTGGAAGCCATTCAGAAACTGGCGAAACAGGAAGGCAAGGTGGCCATGGTTGGAGACGGTGTTAATGATGCGCCTGCCATGGCACAAAGCACCGTTGGTATTGCCATGGGCGCGGCCGGCAGTGATGTGGCGCTCGAGACTGCAGACATTGCCCTGATGGGCGACAAACTCCTGTTGCTGCCGTTTGCCATCGGGCTAAGCCGGAAATCCAAAAGGATCATCAAACAGAACCTGGTGATCAGCCTGGGAATGGTAGTGGTATTGATCCCGCTGACGATCCTGGGTATCGCAAGCATCGGCCCGGCAGTGGCTGCACATGAGGGTTCCACCCTGGTAGTAGTGGCCAATGCGCTCCGGTTACTGGTCTATAAACACAGACAATCATAAATCCGGGCTAAGTGATGCCAACCTCGTGCTTGCTCCGTAACAAATATTTTTCCTAACTTCACCACACAGGAAATGGTGTCTTCCTGACAACAACCGTCTTTCTTCACAGAACGACTGATGGCGCCTACAAAAATTCAACGGCTATGCCGCTCAATAATTATTTGTAGGATATGAAACAACTCAATGAACGCTTTCAGTTTATCGCTATCACCAGGCATCTGATACGTTGGACCCTGCTTTGTATTCCCCTCTCCCTGTTGGCCGGTTCAGTGGTTGCATTATTCTTATGGCTGCTTGATGAGACTACCAGATTACGCTGGCAAAACCCGTGGCTGCTCTTCCTCCTGCCGTTTTCCGGAGTGCTGATCTATTTCATGTATAAGCTTGCCGGCAAGAACGCAGAAGCAGGCAACAACCTCATCATCGATGAGATCCATCAACCAGGCGGAGGTGTGCCAGGCAGAATGGGGCCACTGGTTCTGGCAACCACCCTGATCACGCATCTTTTTGGCGGATCTGCAGGTCGCGAGGGAACCGCTGTGCAAATGGGAGGCAGCATTGCCGCCAAACTGAGCCAGTGGTTCAGATTGAATGAACAGGACAGAAGCGTTTTATTGATCTGTGGTATTGCAGCCGGTTTTGGTGCTGTGTTTGGAACGCCGGTAACCGGAGCCATCTTTGCCCTGGAAGTGCTGTTGATCGGCCGGATCAACCTGCAGGCTTTACTGCCCTGCCTGATCGCCAGTATGCTGGCAGATTTGACCTGTACTGCTTACGGTATTCATCATACGCAGTACCAGATAGATTCTGTATTGCCTTCGCTCAGCAGCTTTGCTGGCGCTAAAAGTAATGCACTGTTGCTTTTGACCGTCATTGCAAGTGGTGTACTATCCGGGCTTGCTGCTTTTTCATTTGCAGAACTGACGCATGCCATCAAAAGGATCGCCAATCATGTTATAAAGATCAAATGGCTGATACCGGTTGTTGGTGGCTGTCTCATCATCGGTCTCACCATCATACTGGGAACAAGGGATTATCTGGGATTGGGTGTAACAAATCCCGGAGAGGGCGTATCCATCGTTTCTTCTTTTCAAGAGGGCGGAGCCGGTTATTGTAGCTGGTTCTGGAAATTACTGTTTACCGCTATCACCCTTGGAGCAGGATATAAAGGAGGAGAAGTAACACCGCTGTTTTTTATAGGAGCCGCGCTGGGCAATGCCATAGCAATGATCACCGGAGCGCCGGTAGACCTGATGGCCGGACTCGGCTTCATTGCTGTTTTTGCCGGTGCCACCAATACGCCCATTGCCAGCACCATCATGGGGATCGAGCTTTTTGGAGGCGAATACGCAGTGTGGTATGCCATTGCCTGCTTCACGGCATTTTACTTCAGTGGTAATGCAGGCATCTATACTTCGCAACGGCCAGGTGTTTCAAAATGGGGCAGGTAACAATTACTATCTTTACGCATTTTGCAGCAACTGATTAAAATATTTTCGACATGAACTACGCGGCATTCAAAAGGTTCTTCAAATCCGTCTCAGGCAGTGGCGGCATCCTGCTCTTTTGTGTGCTGGCATCCCTGATCATCGCCAATACTCCTGCCGGCGCTTATTTTGAAACCTTGCTTAATACCCAACTCGGGTATCACTCAGAAAATATCCATTTACAATACCCGGTCATACTCTGGATCAATGACGGCCTGATGGCTGTTTTCTTTCTGCTGGTTGGACTGGAAATAAAAAGAGAACTGGCAGAGGGTGAATTATCATCTCCTAAAAAAGCATTACTGCCTGTTTTATGCGCCACAGGCGGCGCCATCGTACCAGCCCTGATCTATGCAGGTTTCAATCACTCACAATCAACTGCTGCCGGATGGGGCATACCCATGGCAACAGATATTGCTTTCGCACTGGCAGTGATCAATGTGATTGGAAGCAGGATACCGGCTTCGCTCAAGATCTTCCTGGCAGCACTCGCTATTGTGGATGACCTGATGGCCATTCTTGTGATCGCAATTTTCTATTCTTCAGAAATACACCTGACTTATTTATCCTACGCCGGAGGCATCTTTGCCTTGTTACTCTTGTTTAATAAACTGGGCATCAAGAACCTCGTATTCTACCTGATCCCCGGGCTGTTCATCTGGTACTTCATTCATCATTCCGGGATCCATGCCACCATTGCCGGAGTACTGACTGCCATGGCAATTTCAGCATCTGCAAAGGGCTCCGCAGCCTCTCCCCTCGTTAAGCTGGAGCATATGCTGAGCAAACCAGTCAACTACCTGATAGTTCCGCTGTTTGCCCTGTGCAATACCAATATAAAATTTGAAGATGGTATGCTGAATGGGTTGTTCACTCCGCTTGGCATCGGCGTTGTTACCGGACTGGTCATCGGAAAACCAGTGGGCATTTTGCTGATGTCCTGGCTGGCCGTTAAAACCAAACTATCTGAGCTTCCTACCGGGGCCAACTGGCAACATATCACCGGCGTGGGTTTCCTGGCAGGCATCGGCTTTACGATGTCTATTTTCATCACCCTGCTTTCCTTTAATGAAGCGGCAATGATCTCCATTTCCAAATTTGCCATTCTTACCGGTTCAATCCTGGCAGTGGCCATTGGTTACTGTATACTCACCATCACTAAAACAGGCAAATAAAAATCCCGGCTGCAAAAGCTGCCGGGACATATTCGTAATACATTTCTCATTTATTTGAACAACTGCTCCAGGGTTGTCTGGAGCTCTTCTCCACGGATATTTTTAGCGATGATCTTACCCTCATTATCTATCAGGAGATTTTGAGGGATGGCTTTGATATCATACAATTTTGCAACCTCATTGTCCCAGAATTTCAGGTCAGACACATGGGTCCAGTCGAGCTTATCTTCATGAATGGCTTTGATCCATTTGTCTTTTGCACCAGGCCTGTCGAGCGATACACCAAGCACTGTAAAATTCTTGTCCTTGTACTTCTGATAGGCTGCCACCACGTTAGGATTTTCAGCACGGCAGGGGCCGCACCAGCTTGCCCAGAAATCGATCAATACATATTTCCCTTTGAAAGAAGCCAGTGATACAGGTATATCTGCGGTATCGTTTTGAGTGAATGGAATGGCTTTCTTGCCGATCTGCAATTCTTTGGCAGTAGCGATGCGGGCTTCAAATAATTTTGCGGATGGCAATTGTTTCACCGGTCCGCCAATCATTTTGAATACGGGCTCTGTCTTCACAGGATCGATGGCATATCCGCTGTATTGCTGCAATGCATAGAGTGCAACCGGAGAGGTTTTTCCGTTTTTCTCAATGAACTTTTTATATACTTTTTCATTGATCACTTCCTGCAATGAATCAAGCTGTTTTCTTACGCGGGATTCAGCTGCTTTGTCCTGCGCCTTTCTGGCCTGGCCATACTGCTCATACAAAGCAGCAAACTCTTTATCGAAAGCGTCGATGCTTTTGCTCAGGCCCAGATACTGAGTATGGGCGGTAGCTCCGGTTACGGTAGCATTGCTGAAAGAATCAACTGTCACGATATTTATTTTGCCTGGCTCAAGAAAGAGACTATAATTATTTTTTGCTGACGGACGGGCAGGCCCCGCATCTCTGGCAACGGGCACAGCACGCAACTGAGCCAGGATAGGCTCTTCCAGGAAAGTTTTGAAACTCACTTCTTTCTGGCCGTTGACAAGAACGCTGTCGTTGAACCGGACCTTACTCATGGAATTGTAGTACGACAGATACAACTTCTCTACCGGGTACGACAACCCCGATAAATTTATGGAAACTGTAAGGTTATCCGGCTTCGCTGCGGAGGCAGCAGATTGCGCCTGCAGGTCAGTATTGGAAATGGAAGAGGACAATAGCATCAAAGCCAGTCCAGTGGCATAAGAACGCATAATTTCTGTTTTTAATAATTAGAGATACTGATTGATCCTGGCAAACCAATCGAATAAATATAAATAGAATGTTGCTTACGGGTGTGTTGGATGTGATGAGCGGGCCCCAATAAAGATAATGAATCTGCCCGGTAGTACAGGCAGGAAATCTCCCTGTTTCAGGGGATAGAAATACCTGGCATCTGTATGCATCTTTACAACAGCAATTTAAACACCAGTTATGAAACAACAACTCTTCCTGCTCCTGCTCGCCACATTCGTTACAGGAGTTATAAACGCGCAGGTACCCACAATGGAAAGGCCGCTTAAAAAAGCGGTCATCAAACCGGTGCCACCAGCACCAGCACCTGCGCCCGCCCCTGCTCAGAAACCGCCAGCGCCTCCACCCGCCCCTGCGCAGAAGACAGCTCCGGTACCCCCAACTCAAAACACGCCACCCGCCAGCAATCCACCGGTCTACAGAATGACCTCGGCCAAAGTGGTACTCCTGACTGGTTCTGACAATAAGGAATTTCCATCCGCACTCAACCTCCGTTTGTTCACCCTCAATACCAAACAGGGACTGTACATGCTTCCCGGCAATGGGCTGAATAATGAACTGAAAGTAAACTCATCCACAGACCTGGGCCTGGTACTGAATCAGGGCACCAACGCTGAAGCCAATGCAAAGATCCAGCAGGCGCTTACCCTGGATTATATTCAACAATCAGGTGGACTGAACCTCCGCATTTATTATGGTCCCAACTTTTTCATGGATGCCTGGAAAATAGAAGGAGTAAAATTGATCCTTGAATTTAAAGACCAGTACAATAATCCACACCCGGTATATGGTTACAAAACCATCGTATACAATACAGCCAGTGGTTTCCTGAACAACACGCATAAAACCATGGAATGCCTGTCGGACAGGGATTTCAACCCCACCACCTCTCCTATCAGCGAATACGGAAAATTCTAAATACAAACAGGCATGATGGCTGCTTTCAAAACACCTTCATGCCTGTTATTTTTTGTACCAGATCAAGCCCCCAACAATTCTCTCAGCTTCTCATCGATCTGCTCTTTGGATGGATTGTGCAATATGATCTTTCCCTCCTTATCCAGCAGGATATAGCATGGCAGGTAGGGTGTCATAAACATGGTCCCCACTCTTGATGGCATATTCTTCACCGGGAATTCATCAGCCACCTGCAGCCAGGGCATCTTCTCCTCATCCAAAGCCTTGAACCAATCTTTCCAGCGACTGTCATTGGTAACGCCCACTATTTCAAATCCCTTCGGCTGATATTTCTTATACACCTCCTTCCAGTGTGGGATTGCTTTACGGCAAGGCACACACCAGCTTGCCCAGAAATCGAGCATTACATATTTACCGCGCAGGGATGACAGCGTGAACTGTGTACTATCGGGCTTGAGCAAAGTGAAATCAGGCGCCAGTTTACCAGGTTGCAATGATCTCTTCTTCTCCAGCTCTTTAGTCAGGTGATTAAAATAGAATGTATTCTTTGCCGCTCCACTGTATTTAGCCAACAGGCTCTCCATATCATTCAGCGGCATAGCTTCATTAAACCTGTAATAATCATAGAACATATACGCCCCTGCCGGAGATGCAGGGTTAGCAGTAACAAAACTGTCGACCAGCTTTTTCCTGTTCGCCATGGACAGGTCGCGCAGAGAGTCTATCTGTTCCTTGATCTTATATCCTTCGTCTTTACTGGTGGCTTTGCTGTATGCCTCATTGAGCGCTTTAAACTGTGCATCATATTGCTTCAGACCGGGATTGTTCTGAAAAGCATCCCATTGGTCCTGGTTCACAGAGCCGGATATCTTGAAATTTTTCAGCATCGCTCCCTTCCTGTCTCCATACGCCGTATAATCATAATGGTCAGAACCCGTAGTATCGATATCTAGTTTGATATCGCTGTTCTCCAGGAAAAGTGACATGCCCCAGTAATCTTCGATATTGATGGTCACAAATTCAGGCGCTGGTACGGTGCCCTTGAATCTGAAACTTCCATTTTCCATTTTTACACTGTCCAGCACTTTGGTGGTCCTGGTTTCTTCATCATAAGCGTTCAGTCTGACCAGGCCCGAACTGACGCCATTGATTTTTCCTTCAATTGTAAAACCCTGGGATTGTTTCGCCTCGCCGCAGCCTGCAATAGCCGCCAGGCAAAAAAGATAAAATGAAGTTTTCATGTTGTGAATAGTTTCGATTTTCAGGTTTACCCTTCTTCCACTTTCTTTCATATGGCATCAATAAGTAGTACCCTGAAAAGGGAAAAGGGACTATCGGCATTCAGAAAATTGCCTGGTTTTATTTAAAACTCGATAAGATCCTGAAACTACCTCTGCTAAAATCACTTGTTTCAGGGATGTGCAGCCCCCTCTTTATCATGAAATTTAAAGCATCAAAAACTATGGTATGAATAAATTCCTGCTTGCCTTTTTCCTGATCTCAGGATGTATGCAAACCGCTGTAGCCCAGAAAGAGGTATATGATATAGTCAGCTATATTTCTCCCTCCGGCTGGAAAAAAGACAGCACCATCTCTGCGCTGGCTTTTTCCAGGATAGACGGCGGCAGCTGGGGCCAGTTGGCCATCTACAAGAGCACGGCCAGCAAAGGCAGCATTGAAGAAGATGTGCAAAGCGAATGGGAAAAGATCGTGACCGCGGAACATACCATCACCGGCAACGAGGAAACCACAACACCAGAAACCGCGGATGGCTGGACTGTGGTCAGCCGCAGCGGCATCTGGCAATTCAACGGCGCCAATGTTGCCACCATCCTCACCACCTACAGCAATAACCAGGTTTGTGTAAGCATTCTTTGTAACGCCACCGCAAAACCTTACCTGGAGGACTTCAAAAAATTAACAGGCAGCATTGAATTGCCAACGCAGACAGCCACTAACTCAGCGCCTGTGCAGGCGGAGGCATTGCAAAACAACCTCTCGGAAACACCCGCAGCCGGCTCCATTACAGGCGAATGGCGGATTAATATTTTTGAAACGATGGGCGCGCAGCTTACTGCCGGTTACTTCAGAAAAGAGTATACATTCAGGCCTGATGGCACTTACCAGTTTCTTCAGAAGGACTGGTCTGCCTACGTTAAAAACATCCTCTTTTCCTACGAAACAGGGACCTATACGGTAAATGGAAAAACACTGGTGATCACCCCACTAAATGGATACACGCAGGAATGGAGTAAAAATCCCAGTAACAGGAATGAAGAGTGGGGAAGCCTGCTGAAAACAACAAAAAGAAAACTGGACAAATCGGTATATACATTCAATTCCAACTATTATTCTGGGTCAGACAATTCAGTACTGGAACTGTTTACGGAAAAATCCACTACACGGGAATCAATTCCATCCGGTCAGCCCCTTCCCTACAAAACCGAATATTATCTCAATACAAAACCCGGCGTACTGATAGTAGTACCGCCAGGCTTCAAACCATAAAAGCAAAGAGTTTGAAAAACCGGATGGCCTGTGATTTGTTCCGTGTATGGAAACATTGCACATGGAGATCAAAGACAAAGCATGGTGGAAAGAAGTGGTCATTTACCAGGTTTACCCGAGGAGTTTTAAGGACAGTAATGGGGATGGAATCGGAGACTTACCCGGATTGCTTTCAAAGCTCGACTATATTCAAAGCCTAGGTGTTGGCCTGGTATGGCTCAATCCTGTATTTGCTTCTCCCAATGAAGACAATGGATATGATATCAGCAACTTCGAAACCATTCAGCCGGAATTCGGCACAATGGCTGACATCAATGCATTGATCACCGGCCTGCATGCCAGAGGCATCAAGCTGTTGCTTGACCTGGTGATCAATCATACCAGCGATCAGCATCCCTGGTTCATTGAGTCACGCAAAAGCAGGGACAACCAGTACAGGGATTATTACCACTGGTGGCCCGCTGAAAAAGGAGAGCCACCCAAAAGGTTCAGCTTCTTTGATCCGGATCAGAATGCCTGGAAATATGATGTTGCCACAGATTCCTGGTACCTGCACTATTTTGCTGCTTCGCAGCCAGACCTCAACTGGGAAAACCCGGTGGTGCGGCAACAGATCTACCAGATGATCCGGTTCTGGCTGGATAAGGGAGTGGATGGTTTCCGCCTGGATGCCATTACCTATATTGCCAAAGACATAAATTTTCCGGAGATCACTGAGGATGAACTGAAAGAGAAATACGAGAATAACTGGTCTTATTATTATTCCAAAGGCCCAAAACTGCATGAGTACCTTCATGAAATGAACCAGGAGGTTTTCAAAGGCAGGGATATGGTGACCATTGCCGAAACGCCCGGCATTGAAAAAGAAGATGCACTTAAGTTTGTGCATGAAGACAGGCAGGAACTGCATATGCTCTATCATTTCAAAGGCATGGAGCTTGGTTATACGCATCACGCATTCAAACAGCCTGATCCCGAAGGATACAAACTTTCTGAATTCAAAAAAATCTATTCAGAATGGAGCGATGCATTTGCCAGCGAAGGATGGGGTACCATTTACCTGGGCAACCATGATCAACCGCGCATGCTCACCCGGTGGGGCAATGATGCGCCGGAATTCCGACTGGCTTCCTCTAAATTGCTTACAACATTCCTGCTTACCATGCGAGCCACGCCCATCTTTTATAATGGAGATGAATTAGGCATGTCCAATATAAAATTTGAAAAGATCAGCGATTACCGGGATATAGAAACACTCTATATGTATCAGTATATCCAGAAACAGGGAGGAGATGTGGACCAGTTCCTCAGAGACCAGCAGATTTCCGGAAGGGATAATGCCAGAACGCCCATGCAGTGGGATGCCAGCGAAAATGCCGGGTTCACTTCCGGCGAATCCTGGATCAGCATCAACCCGGACCATGTTTATATCAATGAAACAGCACAGGATGCAGACAGCAACTCACCATTAAATTATTTCAGAAAATTAACGGCATTGAGAAAGGAGTACCTGGAACTGATCTATGGTGCATATACTTTATACGACGCAGCACATGAGCAGGTATATTGCTATACCAGAACCATCAATGGCTCCGGTATCATGGTAGTACTCAATTTCTCTTCCGAACTGGTGCATTACCAGTTGCCGGAGGAACTCCCCCTGAAAAATTCAGAGCCATTACTGAACAACGAGACTTCTTTACAAATGGAAATCAATCGATTGATATTACTCCCCTGGCAGGCGCTTCTGTTTGAACTGGAATAATGCTAATTTATTTAGCAATTCTTCTTTTTTTCTTATCTTTGACAGATGAACCTTTTTGAGGATACAGCACTGTTTGACGAAGGTAAAAAAAGGTATACCCGGTTTGATATTCCGGATACTGAACTTCAGTTGTGGGAACAATTCATTGGAAAAAATGAAGCAGATCATTTTTACAAAATGCTGCTCGCTGATACCCCCTGGCAACAGCATACGCGTCAGATGTACGACAAGACGATCCCCGATCCAAGACTTACAGCTTATTATGGCGGCTCTAATGGACATGCCTGGACGCCAACATTGCTGACATTGAAATCGCAGGTTGAAGCTATCTGTGAGATACAGTTCAACAGAGTATTACTTAATTATTACCGCGATGGAAATGATTCAGTGGCCTGGCATAGCGATACGCTCCCCAAAGACGGCAAACATCATGCAATTGCTTCCCTGACCTTTGGTGAAACACGTGTATTCAAAGTGAGGCATAAGCATCAGAAAGGAACGCCACAACTGGATATCCTGCTTAAACACGGGAGTTTATTACTCATGGGTGAAACTATGCAGGACCATTATGAACATCATGTACCGAAAACAAACAGAAAGATTGGTCCACGTATCAACCTCACCTTTCGTATATCAGGCGTAACACGCCCCGAAGACATAAACCATCATCGGGGAGATTTAAACCAGGAATCAGTGCCTTAATTCATCAGCCGGGAAACCGATTGAAAGATATCAGCTTTTGTAAAAGGCTTTTGAATAAAATCATCTGCACCATTTTCAATCGCTACATCCCTTGCAGCGGCATCAACGCCGGATATCATGATCACTTTCGTAGTTGGGTGTTGTCTTTTGATATCTCCGATAAAATCGATCCCATAGCCATCAGGCAGGCGATTGTCCAGCAGAACAATAGCCGGCTCTTCCTGTAGAAGATATTCCCCAGCTTTGGCCAGTGTAGGAACATGATCTATTTCCATATCGTTTCCATCCAGGAGAAGGTTCAGTAAAAGGCAGAGATCTCCTTCATCTTCAACGATCAGAACTTTGCGGACGGCAGGTTTGGCTTTCATACGTGCTTGTTTGGTTTTACGCCTCTGCTTATTAAAATTTTATGCCAGCATGCAACCAATCATTTTGTTACGGACAGGCTGTTCATAAGAAGTATTACCGGCAGTTCCTGTTTTCCCGTATGGATTGTAAGTATATTTCCTGTTGATTCGTGTTTTTCACCAGAGAAAACATTTATCCAGGTTGCCGGAGAACCTTCCGGCAATTGTAAGGTAATGGAACTGCTTTCCTTCCATCCTGGCAACGGCACAGTACTGATCAGCCATTTACCCGCATGAGCGCGTGCAAATGAGAGCCTTCCGGTTTCATCCCCGTGCTTCAGTGGGAAATAATCACCGTGCTGAAAAAGATCCGGATATTGATTTCTTAATGCTAACGTCCTGGCACATATGAATAACTTATCCATTCCAGGCTCTGCAGGAAATTGAAGGGAATGACCTTCCTGAATACTGGCAAGCATTTTCTTTCTCTTCTCATAATCCACTTCCCTCCTGTTATCCGGGTCAACAAAACTATAATCGTGCAACTCGCATCCCTGGTAAATATCAGGTATGCCGGGCACTGTAAGTTTCAGCAGCAATTGAGATAGTGAGTAAACCCTTGCTTTTTTATCCAGGAAGCTTACATGTTTTTTCAGCTGATTGATAAACACCTCATTTCTGAACAATCCATCGATGAAATCCCGGCAAGCCTGCTCATATTCCGGTTGCGCTTCATCCCAGCTGGTATTTACCTTGGCTTCTTTTATCGCTTTGGCAATATATTGCTGCACTCTTTCAATCCATGCTTCTGAAATATTTCCATCCGGCGGGAAGCCACCAACGATCGACTGGTAGATAAAATACTCTTCATTCCTGGAAGGGGCTGGTTGACCATTCACTTTTTTCACCAACAGGCTGTTCAGGCTGAACCATTCTTCCACCAACTGCAACCAACTGACCGGATCTTCTGTGATAGTCAGCAACCTGATCCTTGCATCTTCACCGCGCTTGGTATCGTGGGTGGCCGTGGCATTCATGGTGGATGGCCATTTTTCAGACCGCCGTTGAATGGACGCATGAAATTCGTTTACAGGATCAACACTGACTGCACCGGGAGAATCGCCCACCTCATTCCTGGCAATCATTGCATTCCAGGTATAAAAACTTGTATCCTCAACACCTTTAGCCATCAGGGGGCCAGTGAATTGCATCAGTCTTTGCAGGAATTCCAGGCAATGCTGATCTGCCACCGGCTCTCCATCCTGGAACAAACGTAACATGAGCAGTAATTCTTCAGTATGCTCCGGATAAAAATAAGTGGCTGTACTGATCGTATCCCTGATGGTTTTCACCTCCATCTCATTCAATGGAAGAGAACGCGGATACCCCCTGTATACCGGCATGCAGGTGATGAATGCAGCGATTGCATCTTTCCATTTTCCTTCTTGCGGAAAGAGATTTCCTGTTCTTGCAATGCGGTAAATATTTTCCCATTCACCTGCCATATACTCTTTCAGGATCTTCATCCTGTTGGCTACCGTTTCAGCGGCGTACTCCCGGGCTCCCGGGATATTTCCCCTGAACCACTCAGTTAATTTCTCAAATCCTTCAGGCACCGTAAAAAGCCGGTTCACCATTGCGGTAAAATCATAACCGGTGGTTCCCTGCAAAGACCAGGATGACGGAAGCTGTTCGCCAGGGCCCAGTATCTTTTCTGCTACAGTATAACAGGAATCCCCGACTGCATTCCGCAGCCATTCCAGGTATCCTTCCGGATCAGCAAGTCCATCGATATGATCGATGCGGAGCCCCTGGATCAATTGTTTTTCACAGAGCTCCTTTATCTTGCTGTGATAATCGTT